>CBJNAR010000171.1:0-6811 GCA_966434075.1 uncultured bacterium | reverse complement strand
GATCGCGGCCATGTTCGGCGGCGAGAAGATCAACAACACCGAAGACCGCGCGGTGTTGCACGTCGCCTTGCGCGCGCCCCGCGCCGCCTCGATCATGGTGGACGGGCAGAACGTGGTGCCCGAAGTCCACGCCGTGCTCGACCAGATGAGCAACTTCGCCGACCGCGTGCGCAGCGGCGCCTGGCTCGGCCACACCGGGCGGCGCATCCGCAACGTCATCAACATCGGCATCGGCGGCTCGGATCTCGGCCCGGTCATGGCCTACGAAGCCCTGCGCTCCTACAGCGACCGCGATATGACCTTCCGCTTTGTCTCCAACGTCGACGGCACCGATTTTGTGGAGGCCACCCGCGACCTCGACCCGGCGGAAACCCTGTTCATCATCTCGTCCAAGACCTTCACCACGCTGGAGACGATGGCGAACGCGCGGGCGGCGCGCGCCTGGGCCATAGCCGGCCTGAACGACGAGCAGGCCGTCGCCAAGCACTTCGTCGCCGTCTCGACCAACGCCAAGGAGGTCGCCAAGTTCGGCATCGACACGGCCAACATGTTCCCGTTCTGGGATTGGGTGGGCGGCCGCTACTCGATGGACTCGGCCATCGGCCTCTCGACGATGATCGCGGTGGGGCCGGAGAACTTCCGCGCCATGCTGGCGGGCTTCCACGCCATGGACGAGCATTTCCGCACCGCGCCGCTGGACCGCAACCTGCCCGTGCTGATGGGCCTGCTCACCATCTGGTACAACAATTTCTTCGGCGCGCAGACGGTGGCCGTGCTGCCCTACGACCAGTACCTCAAGCGCTTCCCGGCGTATTTACAGCAGTTGACCATGGAGAGCAACGGCAAGTCGGTCACGCGCGCGGGCCGCCGCGTCACCTACCAGACCGGGCCGATCTTCTGGGGCGAGCCGGGCACCAACGGCCAGCACTCGTTCTACCAGTTGATCCACCAGGGCACCAAGCTGATCCCCTGCGACTTCATCGGCTTTAGCCGCACCCTGAACCCGCTCGACGACCAGCACGACATGCTCATGGCGAACCTGCTCGCCCAGACCGAAGCCCTGGCCTTCGGCAAAACCGCCGAGGAGGTGCGCGCCGAAGGCACGGCGGACGATCTCGTCGCCGCCCGCACCTTCGAGGGCAACCACCCCACGACCACCATCCTGGCCGAGCGCCTGACGCCGGAACTCCTCGGCTCGTTGATTGCGCTCTACGAACACAGCGTCTTCACCCAGGGCGCCATCTGGGACATCGACTCGTTCGACCAGTGGGGCGTCGAACTCGGCAAGGTGCTGGCGACGCGGATCATCCCCGAACTGTCCAGCGCGGGCGAACCCGACCTGAAGCACGACAGCTCGACCAACACCCTGATCCGGCGCTACCGCAGCCGCCGCGCGGCCCACGGCTAGTCGCCGGCTACCGTGATTCTTGCGGATTTTGCCGATTTGGCGATGTAGCAGCCGGTTTCAAACCGGCCTGCCGTCCGAATCAGTATGAGGGACGGCTACCACCGCCCCAGGCAATCGGCGCGGGGCAGCTATAGGCCGTTGCACCTATAGCTGCCCCGCGCGCTTCTCTCACTGCTGGGCTGGGCCCATTACTGCGAGCAGCCCGGCAGCTTGAAGCTGGCGATGCGCGTCTGCCAGCCCGCGGGGCTGGAAGCCTGCCCCGCCGCCGTGTAATACTCGTTCACGTACCAGAACGTGCAATCATCATTGGGGTCGATATTCATCGAGGTGTAGTCACCCCAGCGCGAGTTGGTCGTCGTCTGCACGCCCGAGCCGTTGATGATCGTGCCTTCGCCGAGGGTCATCTGGCCCGCCGGGTCGCCCTTGAGCCGGCCGGTGTAGCGGATGCCGGGGAAGACGGTCGTCGCGTTCACGACGCTGTAGCCGAGGGCCATGTTGCCCTTCTTGTCCTGGGCGATGCTGCCCATCCAGCGGTGCACCCCGTCGCCGGGCGCGTAGGTGCCCTGCTGGTAGAGCGCGTAGCTGCTGCCGGTGCGCCGGATCTCGTACCAGCGCACGCCCGCGACACCCGGCAACGCCTCGACGGCCTGGGTCGTCACCAGGGTCTCGTAGTCCTTGAAGTTACGATAGGCCAGTCGCCAGGTGGGCCGCTGCCGGTAGGACAGGATATCGAGGTACTGGTTCGGATTCGTGATGCCCGGTTGCGGCAGGCAGTCACGGCTAGTCGGCGCGCAGGGGAAGATCGAGTCGAACGGGGCCACCGGTAACTGGGTCTTCAAGACGAGCGACGCCGCTGGCGTCGACCGCCATTTCACGTTCAGATCCCAAATATTGAGCGCGTCGAAGGTGGCGCCGTAGCCGCCGCCGTCGTCCTGCGTGCCGACCAGCGGTATCGCGGTATCAGTCTTCGGCTTCTGCTTGCCGTCGATGTCCGCGGGCAGCAGGCCGTCGCCCACCAGCGGCAGCATCCCCGGCGCATTGCCGTCGAGGAAGAAGCTCACCACGCGCGCATTCGGGTCGCCGTCCACCATCTTGTTCTTTTCCAGCGCATACACGCCGATGCCGTATTCGACGGTCGGCCCGAACTCGCGGGTGGTGATTACATACGAGTCGGTCCATACGCCGTACTTCGGGTAGTCCGGGAAGTTGAACCCTGTGGTAAACGCGTAACGGTAGTAGGAGCCGGTCGGGTCGCCCGTGGTGGAGATAGCGATGCAGTTGTAGAAGGGCAGACTCGGGTCGTCCAGCCCGCGGGTGGTGAACTGCGTCAGGATCCAGCGATCCACGAACTGATCGTACAACACCACCTCATCGCCCGACGGATCCGTGCAATCGGGGATCGCGAAGCCGGCCCACAAGTCCCCGACCGCCACCGGCCCGACCAGCAGGTTGCCGGTCTTGTCATAGACTCCAACGACCAGGTTGATCATCTCGACATAGTGGTTCGGCCCGACATCGCCGTCCGGATCGGGGGGATTGACTCGCCCGCCAAAGATGTTGAAGTTATCCTGGTTGCTCAGGCCCTCGAAGTTCGCCAGGGTGCCGGGGATCTGCGGGGCGGTCGCCTCGCGGGCGCTGTCGCGTTGCAGCGCGCCGTCGCCGGTATACCCGCTATCCTTGACGACGGGGCCGCGCTCCTCGGGCAGATTTATCGCTTTGTTCCGTAGGGAAGGCCGGTTTGCCAGATCACGTAGGGTGGGTGACACATCGAACGCCGCCGCTGTCGAGAATTTTGCTGCCGGGTGGGTTGTGATCGGCGCTGAACTAACGGGTAGTGCCGCTGATGGGCTGATGAGCAATACAAGGGTTGCCAGCAAAGCTACGACTTTTCGCGCTTTCATGGGATCCTCCTCATGCGTCCAACCTGTTGCCACGGTCGCTGACGTCTAGTACGGCGTGTTGCGGGGATGGGCATCACCTCCTACCATCTACGCGCCCAGGGGAAGCCAGGGACCGGGGGATCAGCGCGGGCAAGAAAGGGGAACGTGAAGGTGCGGCGGGGTGTTGAGGTGGCGTGAACGGGTCCTGGTTAGATCAATTCGTACGACTATTAAATCACGATTTTGAAGCGGAGTCAAGCGTTGTGCACGTTTTAATCCAGGTGGGCCGGCGGGCGGGCAACATAGCGGAGATCCATTCTTAGAAGGGGAAGAGGCCGGGCGCGGGCCGTGCGGGACAAGGATCGAGTGCTGTTGGGATGGCCGGGGCTGGGCTGCGGATCCGGCGCGGCAGGCAGGTGCCGCAAGGCCGCAAGATCCCGGCCTGCCGGCCGCGGTGCTTGCCGATCGCTCCATGGAGTGGCGCAATAAGGCGGCCGGCGCGTGGAGTGCGCACCGGGTCGCCCACATCCAGAGGCCGGACGGCGGTACACCGCCGGTTCCGCCTACATCGTCTCGCGCCCGGCGCGGCCCTGGCCGGGCAGGTTCTGGACGCTCACGCCGGAGACCGATCCGCCCGTTTCCGGCACGCTGCCGGAGTGGTCGACCTCAGCCTCATCGGTGTTCTCGCGGCGGCCCGTCGCGGCGGCGATGGTGCCGGCCACCGTCTCGACCGACTCCCGCGCGGCCTGGCCCACGGTGCTCGCGACCGTGCCGGCCGCATCCGCGACAGGCGCCAGCGCCTCGCCCACGCTGCCCGCGACAGCGCCCAGCTTGGTGCCCGCCTCGTGGGCCACGTCTTTCGCTTTCTCCACCAACCCGCCGGGGCGGGCCTGCCGGGGCTCGGCGTCATCCCCGCGCGGGGCGCCGCCGGAGCCATGCTCATCGGCCATGTAGGGATCCTCCTGTTCATTGCGCCGCACGGCGGCGCGGCCATGCAGCCCGGTTGGTCTAGGGGTGCTTCAGCAACTCGTGTGCCCGCGGCCCGCCCACGCGCCGGGGCGCGCTGAGCCATGCGCGGGGCCGGGGCAGATCGGGCGATTCGCCCCCGGCACGGCTCTGCCGGCACGGCATCCCAACACTTGTGGGGTCAAAATACCCACACTTGTGGACTAACAAAATCGCTGATTGTGTGCTACGATAGTCCTCATAATCGCACCCAATCTAGACGGAGGTGTCATCACCATGACAACGACTCACGGATTACTACCGGAAAAACCGGACCTGGCCGCGCGGTGCAAAGGCAAACGGGTGGTCATTTGCGACGATTTCCCGATGAACCGTCTGAACTGGCGCTCCGTCGCCGAAAACCTGGGCTGCGAGGTGGTCGGGGAGACGGCCACGGGCGAAGAGGCGCTCGAACTGCTGGAGCGCCTGCGCCCGGATCTACTCTTGCTCGATTTCAATCTCGCCGGCAAACTGAACGGGCGCGATGTGCAGCGCGAAGCCCGGCGTCGCACCCTGGGCACCAGGGTGCTCCTTATCACGGCCCAGGGCGGGTCCCCCGGTTTCTTTGCCTGGATCCACCAGGAGGACGGCCCTGACGGTGCGCTGGACAAAATGTGCTCGATCCATGAAATAAAAACGGCCATCGCCCAGCTGCTGACCAGCAACACCCGGTATCTGTCGCCCCAGATCCTGGATAGCGACCCGCACTACCACCGCAACCCGCTCGCCGGCCTCACCCGTGCCGAATTACAGGTGTTACGCCATGTGGCCGAGGGCGAGAAGCTGTACGACATTGCCCAGCGGTATGCCGTGTCGCCCCTGACCATCCGCGCCTACATGAATGACATCTACTGCAAGCTGGGCGTCCACCCGCAGACGCTGCTGGCCGCGGCGCTGGTATACGAGCGCTGGATCGCCGTCACCCCGCTACCGCCCGCGGATGAGGCCGCCCCGGATGCCGGCCCGGAAGGTGCCACGGAGGAACAAGCCGCCCCATGAAAATCGTTATCCCGGACGACTACCAGGATGCCGTGCGCACCCTCGATTGCTTCGCCAAGCTCCAGGGGCACGAGGTCGTCATCTATCACGACACGGCGAAGGATGTGGACACCCTGGCCGCGCGTTTTGCCGAGGCCGACGCGCTGGTGCTGATCCGCGAGCGCACGGCGATCAGCGCGGCACTGATCGAGCGCCTGCCCCGGCTCAAACTGATCAGCCAGACCGGGCGCGGGGTGCCGCATATCGACCTGGCGGCCTGCACGCGGCGCGGGGTGGCCGTGGCCGCCGGGGGCGGCTCGCCCTATGCGCCCGCCGAGCTCACCTGGGCGCTGATCCTGGCTGGGATGCGCCGGGTGGCGCAGGAAATGGCCGCGCTCAAGGCGGGCCGCTGGCAGGCGGGCCTGGGCCTGGGCCTGCGCGGGCGCGTGCTGGGCATCTTCGGCTTTGGCCGCATCGGCAGCCTGGTCGCGGGCTACGGGCGCGCGTTCGAGATGCAGGTGCTGGTCTGGGGCCGCGAGACCACGCGCGCACGGGCGCAGGCGGCGGGCTTCGCCGTGGCTGCCGACCAGGCCGCGTTCTTCACGCAGGCCGACGTGCTCAGCCTGCACCTCAAGCTCACGCCCGAAACGGCGGGCATTGTCGACCCCGCCGGCCTGGCGCGCATGAAGCCCACGACAGGGCTGGTCAACACCAGCCGGGCCGGCCTCATTGTGCCGGGCGCGCTGGAAGAGGCGCTACGCGCGGGGCGCCCCGGCTGGGCCGCCGTCGATGTCTACGAGGACGAGCCGGCGCTACACGATCCCCTGCCGGCGCTGGACAACGCCCTCTGCACGCCGCACCTGGGATATGTAGAGAAAGACAGCTACGAGCTCTACTTCGACCGTGCGTTCGATCAGGTGCTGGCCTTTGCCGCAGGCCAACCGATCAATCTGATCAACCCCGCAGTTCTGGCCGCCACCCCGCCCGCCGGGGCGTAGGTGCATCCCTACCCCGGCGGGCGTGTCTACTATCGTCAAGGGAGATGTAATACGTGGGCCTGGGCACCGCCCGCTTTATGCCGGCACCATTGGCCGTGAGCTGCAGAAGCCCCGCTATTGCGCCCCCGCGCCGGTGGTGTCGATGCTCTCGATCGCGGTGAGCGACGCCGGCAAGCTGGGCGCGGGCGTGCGTTTGACCAGCGCGGCGAAGCTGGCCGCCGGCTCCTGCACAATCGCCGGCTGCAACTGCGGCATGAGCACCTTGCGATAGACCGCCAGCGCCTGGGCCACCACCTGGTCCATATTGTAGTATTTGTACGTCGCCAGCCGCCCCACGAAGTAGACGCCGGGCGTCGCGTCGGCCAGCGCCTTGTAGCGCTTGTAGAGCTCGGCGTTCTCCGGGCGCGGCACCGGGTAGTACGGGTCGCCCTCGGCTTCGGGATACTCGTAGACGATGCTCGTCTTGCGGTGCTCCTGCCCCGTCAGGTACTTGAACTCCGTGACCCGCGTGTAGGCGTAGTCATTGGGGTAGTTGATCACCG
>CBJNAR010000170.1:0-6892 GCA_966434075.1 uncultured bacterium | reverse complement strand
CTGCCCGGCGACCCGGCGCACGATCTCGCGTTCCTGTTCTACAACGACCAGATGCCGCTGCTGCCGGTGGTGCAAGCCTATTATCCCGGCGGGCGGACCCAGGCGGTGCAAACACCCGACGGCAACCGTATTGCCACGGCGTACCGCATCCCGGCGGCCGTGGCCGGGGCGCTGTACGGCGTCCAGGCCGAGATGCGGGCCGCCCGCATCGCCAACCGGGTGCAATGGTCGGGCCGCCTGCCGGGCTTCGGCGCGCTGCCCCCGGATACCCTGGCCTACCCGGTGATCGCCACCTGGAGCGGGGCCGTATATCTGCCCGCCGGCCCGGTGCGCCTGCGGGTGACGGGCGACCCGGCGGCGCAACTCTGGGTGCAGGGCCAACCCGTTGCACCGAATACGCCCGTGGCCGCCGAGCCGGGATGGGTGCGCGTGGCCGTGCAAGTCCAACTGAGCGGGCCCCAACCCCTGCAACTGCTGCTGCAGATCGGCGATGCGCCCCCGGCGGCGATCCCGGCGACCGACCTCTGGCCCGTGCCGCCCAACCAGGGCCTCGCCACGACGCTGACCGGGCCGGGCGCGCCGGTCCACCGCATCGATCCCTTTGTCAGCGCGCGGGTGTTGCAGGTCGGGCCGTCGCACGATCCGGCGCCGCTCAGCCTGGGAGCGCGCACGGGCGGCACCCGCGGGATCCGCTGGCAGGGCGAGGTGGAAACCGGCGCCGGCTCGTATACGATGATCCTGCGCGGGGATGGGGGTACGAGCCTGTGGATCGATGGGCAGCTTGTCGTGAACGACTGCGCGGCGGCGCCGGCCGCGCACGAGGCGAGCGCGCCGCTGGTCCTGACCGCCGGATGGCACCGGGTGCAACTGGATCTGCAACCCGGCAGCGGCACGGGCGGCGTCGAATGGCACTGGGTGCGGCCTGACGGCGTGCGCGAGGTCGTGCCGCCCGGCGCACTCCGCACCGGCCCGGACGCCGGGCCCGGCGCGCCCATCGCCTGGCCCGATCCGCTGGAGCCGATCGTCTGCCGCTAGCGTTTCCCGAAAATATCAACGGCTCCGGATCGGAATCAACCGATCCGGAGCCGTCTCTGTCGGGGCCGGGCGGGCGTTAGCTCGCGGCTTGCCAGGGGCCCTCGCCGGGGCGCAACGGCAGCACATCGGGGCGGGCGCGTTCAGCGGATTCGGGGCGGGCCGGTTCCGCGGCGGTTTGCGCGGCAGGCGTCCAGGTGCCGTAGACGATCCACTCGCCGTTACGGCCGTCGCGCGGCATATGCAGCTCGATCTGGTCGCCCATGCGGGCGCCGAGCTTCTGGATCGTCGCGTTCAATTCGTCGAGGTTATCGGCGATGAGCCGGATCTGGATCGCCATGGGGCTGCTCCTCCTGGGTCGGGCGGCACGGCTTCGGCAGGATCAAGTCTCCACCGAAGGGTGGATGGATGCACGGGTCCATCATCGCAGACGGCACTCTACCGGCACTCTATTGGCGCTCTCAATCGGCGCTAAAAGATGCCGCGGACGATCAGCAGCAGGCCGACGATCATCAGCGGGATGCCGGCGATCGCTCCGACCACGGTGAGTGTCAGCAAGCCGCCTGCGACGAACAGCACGACGCCGAGCAGCACGGCCACCAGCCGCCCGGTCAGGCCGATGATGCCGGCGACCAGCCGCCAGAGGGCCACAAAGGGCCAGAGATACCAGGGTGTGTTGGACATATTCTTCCCCTTTCCGCCGGATGAGGCAGGCGTAGCATATAAAGGGCCGGACGGGTCGTGCCCATCCGGCCCACTCGATCTACGCCCCGGCGGGGCCGGGGGTTGCGGGGTGCGGGGTCAGCGCACTGTGCGCCGCAGGAGGTGGCCGCCGCCGCCCAGCGCCAGCAGCCCCAGGCTCAGCAGCACCAGCGGGAGCCAGCCGTCCGGGCCCTGGTGGCCGCCGGTCGCCGGCATGCCTACCGGGGGCGCCTGCACGGTTTCCGCCAGGGCGGCACCCTTCGGTACCAGGTACACCGCCGAAACCCGCGCGTTGGTAGTGCCGTTGTTGCCGGCCATATGCACGTGCCCAGGGGCTTCCGTCCAGGAGGTGCCCGCGGGGTACTTCACCTCTTTGCCTTCCTCGCGCAGAGTGAATTCGCCTTCCATCACCGTCAGGACCACGTTGCCGGGGTGGGTGTGCAACGGGGTCCAGACCCCCGGCGCGAAGTCGAGCACTCGTGCGACGAAGTCGTAATCGCCCGCGATGCCGGTCAGGCTGAGCTTGCTGGTGTAGATCGGCTTGCCCGCGATGGCGGGGGTGGGCGCGCCCTGCACGGGTATCGAGAGCGGGGCATCCTTCGGCAGCAGGTAGGCGGCGGACACCCGCGCGTTACCCGTGCCGTTGTTGCCCGCCTCATGCACGACCCCCGGCGTCTCGCTCCAGAAGGTGCCCGCCCCGTACTTCAGTTCCTTGCCCTCCTCGCGCAGGGTGAACTCGCCTTCTGTCACGACCAGCAGGGTCCGGCCGGGGTGGGTATGCAGCGGCGTCCAGGACCCGGCCGGGAAGTCCCAGATCCGGTTCACCAGGTCGTAGTTGCCGGAGAGGCCCGCGACGGTATATTTGCCCTCGCTGACCGTGGTCGGGCCGGGGGCCTGCGCTACGCCGCCCGCGGCTGCGCTGCTCATCGGCCCCGCGATGAGCAGCGCGAGCCCGGCCACTACGCTGAACCTGTTCATGGTGTGTGCCTCCTTTGCTAGAGTGGCCCCAAAAAAGGCCGGCGCAGGTGATGCCTGACGGGTTGGGCACCACCTGCGCTATCGGCTACCGCGTACTTGGCACCGGGATGATATGCACCACCACGGTGTTGCCTAGCTCCTGGCGCAACAGCCGGATGGCGTTGCGCCGGGCGCTCGCGTTCGGCTCCTCGATGTAGTACCGGTGCTGTGCCGCCCACTGCGCCCAACTGATCTGGCCGGCCCCGGCGCGCGACACCACTGCCGTATCCCGGCCCCAGGCACCCGCCTGGAACTGCGCCTGCAGTTGGCGCTCGGCGGGCGCCCAGTCGGCGGGGCGGGCGCACGTGGCGCCGGCACAGACGTGGACCAGCGCGTAGACCGCGTCGGCTCCGTTGACGGGGGCACCGGTTGGGCCGACCAATCCTGCCGCGTGGGCCGGGCCGGTCGACAGCGCCAGTAGCGCGAGCGCGCCTGCTAGCGCCAGCCCCAGTACCAGCAAGCTACGCACGGTCCCGCTGCTGGCCACGCGGCCCGGCGCTGCAAGGTGCATCCGCTGCGCGGTCGCGCGGCGGGTCGTGACTTCCGCCGCCATCTGCCGCTCCAGCAAGTAGACATTGTTCTCCAGCATCGCTCTGCTCCTTTCGTGCTATGGGCCGCTCGCCCTTGCGTACAACCGTTGAGGCAATTAAAGCAGAGAGGCTGATGGTAACAGAAGGTAGAAGTGGTATACTAACTGGTAGGAAAAACTGGTAGGAAATTGCGTCGGGAGCCCAGGCGATGACTACCACCCCTCTGGCAGCCGTCCGGTGGATCAAGCAGCGGCGGAAGGAACTGGGGCTAACGCAGGAGGCGCTGGCCGAGCGCGCCGGCTGCTCCTGGGAGACCGTGCGCAAAATCGAAGCCGGGATCGTGCGCCCCTCGCAGCAACTGGCCGAGTTGCTGGTGGTCCACCTGGCTGTCCCACCGGCTGAGCGCGCTGACGCGGTGCGCCTGCTGCGCGCCATCCCGCCCACCCCTAAAGCCGCGCTGGCGCCTGCGTCGGCCGCTCGCAACCCGCGCCCACTGCCTATCCCGCCCACTTCCTTGATTGGCCGCGCCCCGGAAGTAGCCCGGCTGCGCGCGCTCCTGGGCCGGTTCGAGGGCCGGCTGATTACCCTCGTCGGCCCGCCGGGCATCGGCAAGACGCGCCTGGCGCTGGCCGTGGCCGCCACGCTCCACGACGTGTTCGCCGGCGGCGTCGCATTTGTCGAACTGGCCGCCCTGACCGACGCGGCCCTCGTGCCGTCCACAATTGCTCGGACCCTGGCCGTAAACGAGGTCACCGGCCAACCCTTGCTCGACACCCTGGCGGCGTACCTGCGCGAAAAGCAGATGCTGCTGGTGCTGGATAACTGCGAGCACTTACCGGCGGCCACACCGCTGGTCGACACGCTGCTGCGGGCAGCCCCAGGGCTGAAGGTGCTGGCCACCAGCCGCACCCCGCTGCACGTGTACGGCGAGAAGGAGTTTCCCGTCCCTGCGCTTGGCCTGCCGGATCGGCAGGCGGTAGTATCTCCTGAGCAGGCGCAGTGGGCCGACGCGGTGCACCTGTTTGTCGAGCGGGCGCGCGATGTCCAACCCGACTTTGCCCTGACGGCGGAGAACGCCGGGGCGGTCGCCGAGATCTGCGCCCGGCTGGATGGGCTGCCGCTGGCCATCGAACTGGCCGCGGCGCGCATCCGGCTCCTGCCGCCCGCGGCGCTTGCGGCGCGGCTGGACCACCGGCTGGGGCTGCTGACCGGCGGGGCGCGCAACCTGCCGGCCCGTCAGCAGACACTGCGTGGGGCGATTGGATGGAGCTACGATCTCCTGGACCCGGCCCAGCGGCAGTTGTTCCGCCGGCTGGCGGTTTTCCAGGGCGGCGCCACGTTGGAGGCGATTGCGGCCGTCTGTAATGGCGCGGGCGATCTGCCGGTAGATGTGCTGGACGGCGTGGAGGCGCTGGTAGAGAACCACCTGGTGCAGGCGCGGGTGGGCCGCCAAGACACGCCGCGCTTCGCGATGCTGGAGACGATCCACGAGTACGCCGCTGACAAGCTGCGCGAGAGCGGCGAAGAAGCGGCGCTGCGGCTGGTCCATGCCCGCTATTTTCTGCAGTTGGCCGAGGAGACGGATTTTGTCCTGGGCGGGGCGGAGCAGACCATCTGGCTGGACAGGATGGAAGATGAGCACAACAACCACCGTGCGGCTTTGGCCTGGCTACTCAATAATACTGCTGACGAGATTGGGGCGAAGCTGGAACTGGGCCTCCGGCTGGCCGGCGCGTTGGGCTGGTTGTGGGACCTACGTGGATTCCATAGCGAGGGCCGGCGATGGCTGGCGATCGCGCTAGAGCGGTCTGGGGAACACCAGCAGGTTGCAGCACAAGCAGTTGAAACTCCGGCTTTCAATAAAGCCGTGATCTCAGCGTTCGCCTCGTCCGCTTTGTTAGCCGCGGATCAAGGCGAGATCGAGACAGGTCGCCGCTTCTACCAGCGGAGTCTGGACATCAGCCGCAAGATCGATGATAAACTGAACATATGCAAGTCTTTAATCGGCCTGGGAATCATGGCTGCGACTCAAGGCAAGGCCCAGGCGGCCCGAGCATACTATGAGGAGTGCCTGGTGATCAGCCGAGAATTCGGATACAAATGGGGTATCAATCAAGCACTGAATAATCTGGCCAGCCTAGCCCTTGAGCAAGGGGATTACGCAGCGGCGCGCGCCATGTACAGTGAGAGCTTGTCTGGCAGGCGGGAGAGCGAGGGCAAGTACCAGGTCGGCCAGTCGTTAGGCAACCTTGGGAATGTCGCGTACTACCAGGGGGATTACCCTGCTGCTCGTACTCTTGTACAGGAGGCCCTCACGATAAGCTTGGAACTGGGAGACAAGCCGGGGGCGGTAACCGGATTAGCCGTCATGGCCGGAGTGGAGGCCCAGAGTGGGCGCTTGCGAAAGGAGCAGCAAGATCAGGCGGTAGGGCTTGGAATCGATGGCGCGGCGGACGCCGAGGTTATAGGGACGGCAAGACGGGCCGCTATACTGATTGGCGTTGTAGACGTGGTACTGGAAACCATGGGGATAGTTTTGGACCGGGTGGAGCGCCGCATATATGAACAGGCGCGCGCCGTGACCACGGAGTTGTTGGATGACGCCGCCTTCGCAGCAGCGCGGCAGGAGGGGCGGGACATGACGCTGGAGCAAGCGGTCGCCTTTGCCTGCGCCCTTGCGCAACCGGGCGGCTGAGGAAGTGGGGTTCGCGGCGCGGCGCATGGACCGGCACCGCGCCGCGGGGGCCGTCAGCGGGTGGGGGCGCCCTCATTGGCGTGCCAGGCGGTCAGTAGTTCGGCTTCGCGCTCGGGTTTGAGGCCGGCGCGGCGCTCGGTGTCCGCCGGGCGAGTGGCGTCCCAGGCCAGCGTGTCGCGCACCGTGTCGAGCACCGGGCGGAAGGTCAGCCCGGCGGCGAGCGCCTTGCTGCAATCGACGTTGTCGAAGCCGGCGTTGTCCTCCTCCTCCGGCACCCAGAGCGGCACCTCCATCCAGGGGCCGACCTCGCGCTCCAGCAAGAACGCCTCGGGCACCCAGGTGAAGTGGGCGTCGTTCCCGGCGGCCACACGGCAGGTCTCCAGCAACTCGCCCAGGGTGTAGGGATTGGCCGGGCCGGTGGCGTTGTAGACTCCGGTCTGCCCGGCCTCGACCATGCGCACGATCCAGGCGGCCAGGTCGCGGGCGTCGATGAACTGGATCGCGTGTTCGGGGCGGCCCGGCGCTAGCACCTCGCCCCCGGCGACCACGCGGTGCGGCCAGTAGGTGAAGCGGTCGGTCGGGTCGGGCGGGCCGACCAGCAGACCGGGCCGGATGATCAGCGCGCGCCCCAGCAGCACGTCTTCGACGGCCTGCTCGCACAGCGCCTTGAGCGGACCGTAGGTCTCGCCCGTCACTTCTTCCACGGTCGGGTCGTCCAGCCTGCCCACCGGCGCGCTCTCGTCCATGTGCGGCGTGCGAAAATCGGCGTAGACCGAGATGCTGGAGATGAAGGTGTAGTGGCCGACGGCATCGGCCAGCGCGGTCGCCGTGGCGCGCACCACGCGCGGGATGTAGCCCGACGTGTCGATGGCGGCGTGCCACCGGCGCCCGGCCCGGACGCCCAGGTCGCCGCCGC
>CBJNAR010000169.1:0-6893 GCA_966434075.1 uncultured bacterium | reverse complement strand
TATCTGACCAGCACGTTAGGCTGGAGCGAGGCGTTTGTCGGCGTGGTGCTGGTCGCGATCATCGGCAACGCGGCAGAGCACATGACGGCGGTGACGGTCGCCATGCGCGACCGTATGGAACTGGCCCTGTCGATCGCCACCGGCAGCGCCCTGCAGATCGCCCTGTTCGTGGCGCCGGTGCTGGTGTTCGTGGGCCTGCTGCTGGGCAAGCCGATGAACCTGGTCTTCACCCTCTTCGAACTGGTGGCCGTCGGCGTGGCCTTGCTGATCACGATCCTGGTCTCGCAGGACGGCGAGAGCAACTGGCTGGAGGGTATGCAACTGCTGGCCGCCTACGCCATCCTGGCGGTGGCCTTCTTCTTCGTGCCCTGACCCCGTTATGGGACCGGTACAGTGGTGGGCGGCCCGGCGGAAGCGCGCTCAGCCTTCCGGACGAGGGCCGGCCCGTCGCGGCGCGGTTGCGTGGCGCCGATTGGATAGCGTATAATGGACAATGCACCGTGCGCGGATGCCCTCACGCACGGTGCCTTTGTAGCGTACACGGCGCCTGATTATCGGCGGCCGGTGGATCATTACCCGAAAGGAGGACGCTCGTGGATACACCGAACACGCTGCTGAACGGCAGCGTTTTAGACCTTGCCACCCTGCTACGCGACACCCTGGAGACCACGCTGCGCCGTCTCGGGTATGAGCCGAAGGCCAGGGCGCTGGAGGTGCGGCGGGTGCCGCTGGAAGGGCGCTGGGGCTATGCCAGCGCCGTCTGCAAGTCGCTGGGCCGCGGGCCCGACGGCGCGCAGCAACTGGCCGAGCAGGTCGTGGCGGCCTTGCCCGCGCTGCCCATGGTGCAGCAGACGGAAGCCCTGCGCGGCTTCATCAACTTCTACGTCGATATCCCCGCCTACGCCAACGGGCTGGTGGCCGAGATCGCCACACGCGCGCAGGACTGGGGCCACGGCGCGCCCAAGAACGAGCAGGTGATGGTCGAGTTCGCCCAGCCGAACACGCACAAGGCGCTGCATGTCGGCCACCTGCGCAATATTGCCCTGGGCGACGCGGTGGTGCGGACAATGCGCGCCGCCGGCTGGAACGTGCTCGCCGCGACCTACCCCGGCGACATCGGGATGCACGTCATCAAGTGCCTCTGGTGCTACCAGACGTTCCACCAGGGTCAGGAACCCGCCACCGGCCGGGGCCGCTGGCTCGGCGCCGTCTACGCCGAGGCCGACGCGCGGCTCGAATACCGCAAGCACCTGCTGAGCCTGCTGTCGCAGGCGCTGGCCGACCCCGCGCTGGGGCCGGACCTGACCGCCTGGCTGCGGGCCCACGGCGAGAGCGACAGCGCCGCCGCCGCCGATGTGCAACTGCTGCTGCAAGCCGTGGCCGCCGCCGGGCCGGACACCGATCCCGAAAACGCGCACGAACCGGACGAGACCCTGGGCGCCGACGTGGACCTGGGCAGCGTCAACCCCGCCGTGATCGCCGCGCTCTGGCGCGCCCTCGGTGCCATGCTGCCCGCCGATAACGCCCTGCGCGCCGACTATGATCGCCTCGATGCCCATTTCGACTGGTGGGACAAAGCACCCGCGTGGCGGGACGACGTGCGCGCGCTGTTCGGGCAGTGGGAGGCCAAGGAGCCGGGCCTGATGGCGCTTTGGGAGCGCACGCGGCAGTGGAGCCTGGACGAATTCGCCGAGGTCTACCGCACGCTGGGCGTGCAGTTCGATGTCGAGTTCTACGAGAGCCAGGTGGAGGACGAGGGCCGCGAGATCGTCGGGGAGCTGGTTAAGATGGGCATCGCCGAAGACCTGCGGGCCGAGGGCGACCCGGTCCTGGTGCGCATCGACGAGCAGTTGCGCAAGCACCCGACCCTGCGCGAGAAATACTTCGACAAGCTCTACCGCAAGAACAAAGACGGCTCGCTGACCGAACTGAACCCCTACCGGGTGCTGATCGTGCTGCGGTCGGACGGCACGACGCTGTACGCCACCAAAGACCTGGCCCTGGCCCGGCGCAAGTTCGAGGACTACCACGTCGAGCGCTCGCTCTATGTGATCGACGTACGCCAGTCGTTCTACTTCCAGCAGGTCTTCAAGGTGCTGGAGCTCTACGGCTTCCCGCAGGCCGACAAGTGCCAGCAGATCGGCTACGAGATCGTCGGCACCAAGGAAGGCGCGTTCTCCTCGCGCAAAGGCAACATGCCGCTGTACGAGGACTTCGAGCGCGAGGCGTTCGAGCGGGCGCGGGCCGAGATCGACAAGATCGAGGCCGAGAACCAGGAGCGGCGGCCCGAAGCCGACCGGCGGCGCATGGACGAGGCGCAAAAGGACGCCGTCGCCCGCATGATCGCCATCGGCGCGATGAAGTACAGCATGCTCGACAAGGACAACAACACGTACATCGCGTTCGACTGGGAGCAGGCGCTCAACCCGCGCCAGCAGAGCGCGCCGTACATCATGTATGCCCATGCGCGGGCCAGCAGCGTCCTGGCGAAAGCGCACGACGCGGGCCTGGCGGCGGATCCGGCTGCCGGGCCGGTGGACTTCACGCGCCTGCAACTCGACGCGGCGGACCTCGATCTGCTGGAGCATCTGAAGGACGCCGACGACCGCGACCCGAACAAGCAACGGGTGATCGGCCTGAACAGCGAGCTCAACCTGCTCGACATGATCAGCCGCTATCCCGACGAAGTGCAGCGCGCGGCGTCGCTCTACAACCCGGTCATCCTGACCCGCTACCTGTTCGAGCTGGCCGAGGCGTTCAACAAGTTCTGGGACACCTCGCGCATCTTGACCGCCGAGACGCCGGAGCTGCGCCGGTCGCGGCTGGTGCTGGCCGCCGCCGCCCGGCAGACCATCGCCAACGGCCTGGGCCTGCTCGGCATCGCCGCGCCCGATGTGATGTAATTGCCCGCGCGGTCAGGTTCCCCAAGTCCGCCGGGCGGAGCCTGCCCGCGCCTGCGTAGGCTGATAGGTCACGGCGGCAATGGGCGGGTTTGAAACCGGCCCATACACCGGCGAGCCGGGTGCCCCTGATCTGCTACCTGTCGGGGCCGGTTTCAATCTGGTTCGCGCCGGGTGGCTCTAAAACAATGGTACCGGTATGGGCGGGTTTGAAACCGGCCCGCGCCGGGTGGCTTGAAGCTGACGCTAGAAAAGACGGAGTTCAATGGCGAACGTCAACGTCTTTACGGAAATCGATACCCTGCGCGAAGTGGTGGTCCACCGTCCCGGTCGCGAACTGATGCGCATGACGCCGGACTCGCGCGATCATTTCCTCTTCGACGATCTCCTCTATACCCGCCACGCCCAGATGGAGCACGACTGGTTCACCGCCGTGCTGGGCGATCACCTGGGCATCAAGCTGCACTACTTCCACCAACTGCTGACCGAGGCGTTGGAGGCGGCCCAGCCGCCGGACCTGGACATGCTGCTGGAGCGCACCGCCCTGATCCAGGCCGAGCCGGAGCCGTCGGAGCAGCGCCTGGCCCGGCTGGAGGAAGAAGTCGCCGCGTTGCGGGCCGGGCTGGAGCGCTTGCAGGGGGGCCGGGCACCCGCGCGCTTCGCCCGCGTCGCCGCGCCCGCCGACCGGCGCCGGGGCTACCTCGAAGAGCATCTGCAACATCTGGCGAACGACGGCGCCTTCGCCGCGCTGGCCGCCACACTGATCGAAGGCATCGAGGCGAATAATCCCGGCCTGGCCGGCGATTTTGCGACACCCGAACTCGAAAAGCTCGACCTGCTGGAGGACGAAGATCGGCTGTCGCGCTTTGTCGAGGGCCGCCTGTTCCACCTCACGCCGCTGCCCAACCTGATGTTCATCCACGACGCCGCCGCCATCGTGCGCGATCGCGTGGTGCTGAGCCGCATGGCCGCCTTCGCCCGGCGGCGCGAAACACTGCTCATGGACTTTGTCACCGCCTGCCACCCACGCTTCCAAGACGTGGCCCGCTGGCCGGCCGGGCCGCGCACGGCGGGCGCCGAGGAGCGGCCCTACTGGGAAGAGCCGGACTTGCAGCATGGGCCGGAAGCGCGCACGGGCTTCTACCCGGCCCACGCCGCCTATCTGGAGGGCGGCAACATCCTGCAGTTGCGCCCCGACCTGCTGGTGGTCGGGGTCAGCCCGCGCACGACCATGCCCGCCGTGCAGCGGCTGGCCGGGGCCTGGGAAGCCGCGGCCATGGCGGCGGGACAGCGCCTGATCCTCTACGTGCTGCGCCTGCCGCCCGGCCACAACCACATCGACTCCGTGTTCAGCCTGATCAGCCCGAGCGAGTGCGTGATGTACCGGCCCGTCTTCATGCCCTACGGCCCGGCGTCGGTCGACGTGATCCGCATCGAGTTGGGGCAGGGCGGCGTGGAACCGGAGCGCCGCTCGTCGTTCATCCATAGCCTGCGCGACGACGGCCTCGACCTGACGCCCATTTTCTGCGGTGGCGACGATCTCATCGACCAGGAGCGCGAGGAATGGTTCAGCGGGGCCAACCTGCTGGCCGTGGCGCCGGGCAAGGTCATCACCTACCGCAGCACCGACCGCACCGTGGCCGCGCTGGCCGCCGCCGGGTATGAGGTCGTCGATATCAACGCCGTGCTGGACGGGAGTCGCGATCTCCGCCTGGACGAACCCGGCAAGTGGGTACTGCGCGTCCGCGGGTCCGAACTCTCGCGCGGGCACGGCGGGCCGCACAGCCTCGTGCTGCCGCTGCGGCGCACGGGAGGTGCCGCATGAGCGGGCTGAGTGTCACATCGGAGATCGGGCCGCTGCGCAAGATCCTGCTGCACCGGCCCGGCGACGAGATCCGCCGCATGACCCCGGCAATGCGCCGGGAGTTGCTGTTCGACGATATCCTCTATCTCGACCTGGCCCAGCGCGAGCACGACGCTTTCCGCCGGCTGATGAGCATCGTCACTCCACCCGGCGGCGTGCTCGAAGTGCTCGACCTGCTGCACGAGGTCCTGGCCGACGAACTGGTGCGCCGCCAGATCATCGACGATGTGTGCGCGCTCGAAGGGCTGAGCGACGAAGTGCGCTACCGCCTGCTGGCCGAGGAGCCGGACGCCCTGGCCGGGCGGCTGCTGGTGGGGTGGGAGAAGCCGAAGGCCGGGGGCAGCCTGGCCGGCGCGCTCGATACCTATCCCTACACGCTGCCGCCCACCCCCAACATGATGTTTATGCGCGACCCCGCCGTGGTGGTCGGGTCGGGCGTGGTGCTGGCGCAGATGGCGCGGGCGGCCAGGCGACGCGAGCCGCTGTTGATGCGCTACATCTTCACCCACCACCCCATGTTCGCCGAGGCGGGCGCTGAGCCGCCGCTCTGGTTCGACCGCCTGCAAAGCGAGCAGATCCGCCACCTGCGCGGCAACGGCGGGCGCGACCCCTACACCGTGGAGGGTGGCGACATCCTGGTGGTGCGGCCCGATCTGCTGCTGGTGGGGGCCAGCGAGCGCACCTCGAACGAGGGCATCGACATGCTGGCCCGCGAGTTGCGCCGCCGGGGCAGCCCGGTGCGCACCATCTACGCGGTGATCATGCCCAAGCAGCGCAGCACCATGCACCTGGACACTATCTTCACCTTCCTCAGCCGCGACGAGTGCCTGGTCTATCCGCCGCTCATCTTGCCCGGCGGCGGCGAACAGGTCGGCATCGTGCGCCTCAGCCGGGACATCCGCGGTGTGCTGCGCGCCGAGCCCGAGCACCGCTCGCTGATTGACTGCTTGCAATCGGAACTGGGCCGCCCGATCCACGCCATTCCCTGCGGGGGCCGCAGCCGGCTCTACCAGGATCGCGAGCAATGGACCGACGGCGCGAACGCCTTTGCCCTGCGGCCCGGCCTGATCATGGTCTACGAGCGCAACGAGCAGACCTTCGGCGCCCTGCGCGCCGCCGGGTATCAGATCTGCCGCCAGGAAGACCTGGTGCGCTGGGAACCGGACGCCGGCGCCCCCGAGGGCGGCCACTGGCACGAGAACACGCGGCTGATCACCGAGATCCGCGACCACCCCGAACGCAAATATGCGATCCAGATCAGCGGGCTGGAACTGTCGCGCGCCCGCGGCGGCCCCCGCTGCATGACCATGCCTCTTGAGCGTGCCCCCTATGACATGTAGTCCCGTGCTGCCCCGCGATGAGGAGTTTATGACAGAGCAGGCCATCACTGAAACGCTGGTCATCGCCCTCGGCGGCAACGCCATCAAGGCGGCGGGCGAGCAAGGCACCAGCACCGAACAATTCCGCAACGTGCAGCGCGCCGCTGAGGCCGTGGCCGAACTGGTCGCCGGGGGCTACCGCGTGGTCGTCACCCACGGCAACGGGCCGCAGGTGGGCAATCTGCTCATCCAGCAGGCGGCGGGCGCCGCGCAGGTGCCGGCCATGCCGATGGATGTGGCCGGGGCCATGACCCAGGGCTGGATCGGCTACATGATCCAGCAATCGCTGCGCAACGCCCTGCTGCGCCGCCACCACCCGGCGGCCACGCGCATCGCCACCGTGGTCACGCAGGTGATCGTGGACCGCGGCGACCCGGCGTTCGAGAACCCGTCCAAGCCCGTCGGCCCCTTCTACAATGGCGATGAGGCCCAGCGCATGCGCTACGCCGGGATGCGCCTGGTCGAGGACAGCGGGCGGGGCTGGCGGCGCGTGGTCGCCTCGCCGCAGCCGCGCGCCATCGCCGAGATCGACGCCATCTGCACCATGGTCAACGACGGGATGCTGGTGGTGGCCGCCGGGGGCGGCGGTATCCCCGTGGTGCAGGAGGCCGACGGCACGCTGGTCGGCGTCGAGGCGGTGATCGACAAGGATCTGGCCGGGGCATTGCTGGCCCGGCAGGTGGGGGCCTCGCGCTTGCTCATCCTGACCGATGTGGAGAAAGTCGCGCTTAACTACAAGAAGCCCGACCA
>CBJNAR010000168.1:0-6897 GCA_966434075.1 uncultured bacterium | reverse complement strand
CCGAGATGCCGAGTTGGGCTGCCGCCGCGATGTCGTAGGGCGTGTCGCCGATCATCACCACCTCGTCGCGGGTATAGCCCAGCCGGTCCAGCGCCGCCTGCACGATCTCCGGGTCGGGCTTCGAGCTATGCACCGCGCGGGGCGGCGGGTCGTCCTCGATCAGGCACTCGGCGCCCGCCAGGTCGAGCAAGGTGTCCATGATGTGCCCCTTGGCCGCGCTCGCCAGCACCAGGCGCAGGCCGCGGGCGCGCATGTGCTGCAAGAGTTCGTGCGTGCAGGGGAACGCCTCCACCCGCGGCAGATACTCGGACTCGAAGATCCGGCTGTGCAGCTTGCTGAGGCGTTGTCCCTCCGGGGTGGCTTTCTCGATGCCCACGGCGGCGGGCAGCAGCGTATCGCTGCCCATGCCGATCAGGGGCCGGATCGTGTCCGGCGACACGTCGTAGCCGCTCTGGCGGAGCGCATCGACCCAGGCGGCGATGTGGGCCTCGTTGCTGTCCACCAGCGTGCCGTCTACGTCTAGAATGACCCCGCGCAACGGTTTCATACGGCGACTCCTGACCGAAAAGCGGCATGATAGGGGGCGGCATCGGCTTCCGGCGGCCAGCGGGTACGCAATTCCCTCGCCATGGCCGCAAAGGTGGCCCCGATAGCCTCCAGGTGCCCGAACTCCGCCGTCACCTGGGCGGCCAGGTCGAAGCGGATCAGCACAATCTGTTGCAACGCCGGCACGCCCCATTCGCTGGCGCTGTCAGGCAGCACCGCCGCCGGCATACTCCATTGACAACGCAGCAGCGCCCAGTAAATGCACGCCTCGACCACGGCGCGATAGAAATAGCCGTCGTCGGCGGCGGCGGGACAGCCCCCGGCCAGCGCGGCACGATACGCCGCCTCCATACGCGGCGGGATGTCGAGCGGCACCCGCGTCACCGAGCGGCAGGTGGGAAAGTGGATGCGGCCACAGATGCCGTCGAGCAGGGCCGGGCGGAAGGCGCCGAGCTCGAAGTCGCACAACCGTACCGTCGCGCCGGTGCATAAGCAGTTGCCGGGGCAGGAATCGCCGTGCGTGTAGGCCAGGAACGGGCCCGGATCGCGGATGGCGGCGATGAGCGCGCGCAGTTCGGCGTCCACGCCGGGCGGGAGGCGGAGGCCGAGCGCGGCGGCGGTGTGCTGCAATACCGCGGCCAGCCACTCATAGCCGGCGCCCGAGCTGCCGTTCGCGCCCGGGCCGAGCGCGGCGCGGATGCGGTCGAACTCGGCCTGCCGGCCCACGGTCGCGGCATGCATCCGGCCCAGCGTCGCGGCCAGCGCAAGCAGCGCCGCTTCGGCGCGCGCCGGGTCCTCGCCGCACAGCAGGTCGTCCAGGGTCGCGGCGGGGCCCAGGTCCTCCAGCACGATGAGGCCGGCCTCGCGGTCCCCGGCGTAGAAGCGCGGCGCGGGCGCCCAGGGGCCGCCCACCTCGGTCAGAAACTGCAGCCCGGCCCAGTCGTTGAACAGCAGCCAGGCCGTGCCCGCGTACTCCGCCGCGTCCGGCTCGTACCGTTGGCCGGGCCGGATGCGCGCCCGCTTCACGATGACGCTCGGCGGCGCGCCCGGCGGGCCGTCGCGTAGCAGAAAGCGGCAGACGTTGCCGCGCGCGGTGAGCGGCTGCCCCGGCGCGAGGCGCACGGCCCCGCCCCAGGCACGGGCCAGCGCGCGCTCGGCGCGGACGCAAGTGTCCCGGAGATACTCGGCGCTATCCATGGCGATCCTCCTGGGCTGCTGGAAGATCCGATGCTGGAGTATAGGGGTTGGCCGGTCCCATTCAATATTACCGGATCGCGCGGCAAACCGAAAGGTTCCGTTTCCCCCCTCATTGGGCGGCAAACCGAAAGGTTCCGTTTCCCCTTCCCGCCGCGGCAAGGGGGGCGGGGGGGTTAGGTTGGTCCCTGCACCCCCCAATTTGCCGCGGGCGGGTAACCCTCGCAGGGGAATCGCAATTATATTAGCGATTGAATTTTCAGTTAGAAAATAACTGCCTGTAGTTTACCACTCGAATCACCCACGTAACAGCGGAATCTTGCTGCCCATTGTATTCCGCTCCCCGATGGAAATCTGCCGCCGCAGGTTGGTAACGATGGCGCTTGCGCCATGGTCCCAGCAGTGAATCACCCAACTGGTGAGGAGGGATCCCCGATGTATGGCGATACCGAGCGCGCGCTGAACCCGCGCATTATCATGTACTCGCAGGACGGTTTTGGTCTCGGCCACATGCGCCGCACCAACTCGATTGCCGGCTGGTTCCTGCGAACCTGTCCCGAAGCGTGCATCCTCACGCTGTCCGATTCCCGGCTCGGCGAATTCTTCGCCAGCTCGCGCAACCACGATTACCTGAAGCTCCCCTCGATTGTGAAGACCGGGCCGGGCAACTGGCGCGCCGTCAACCTGGCGCTGCCGTTCGACGAGATCTATCGCCTGCGCCAGGAAGTGATCCGCAGCGCGGTGCTCAATTTCCGCCCCCACATTCTGCTCGTCGACCATATGCCGCACGGCGCGATGGGCGAGTTGCTGCCGACCCTGGAGGCGCTCAAGAGCAGCGGCGCGGACACCAAGATCGTGCTGGGGCTGCGCGATATCCTCGACGCGCCCGCCGTGGTCCAGGATCGGTGGCGGGTGGAGCGCGCCTTTGAAGCGATTGAGCGCTACTACGACATGGTGCTGGTCTACGGCCAGCGGGACGTGTTCGACCTGGCGAAAACCTACCGGTTCCCGCGCGCGGTGCGCAACCGGCTGCGCTATTGCGGCTACGTCTGCACGCCGCATATGTCGCAGGCCGCCGCCGGCATCCGCGCCACCCACCTGGCCGGCGCGCCGGAGGGCACCCCGCTGATCGTGTCGATGGCCGGCGGCGGCGACGATGCGTATCCCATGATGCGCAGCCTGATCGACGCGTTGCCGGCCATCCTGGCCCGCCAGGCCTGCCGCGTGGTGCTGATCGTCGGGCCGTTCATGCCGCCCGAGTCCCAGCGCGAGCTACAGGAGCGCGCCCGCGACCTGCCGGTGTCGATCATCCGCTCGGTCGACGACACCCCCGGCTATATCGAAGCCGCCGACCTGGTGGTGGCGATGGCGGGGTATAATACGACGGTCGAGATCTTGCGGGGGGGTGGCCGGGCGATCCTGATCCCGCGGCCCGGTCCCAGCGCCGAGCAGCGCATGCGGTCGCGGCTCTTCGCCGAGCGCGGCTGGGTCGCCACGATCGATCCCGACGACGTGTCGGTGGACACGGTGGCGGCGGCGGTGGTCCAGAGTTTGCAGCAGGAACCGCGCAGCGGGGCGACCGCCCCGCCCGATCTGGATGGTCTGCGCACGGCCGTGGACCTGTTGCGCGGGCTCTTGCCGGCCCCGCCGCGCGAGACCCTGCTACCCCTGCCGCTGATCGCGGCGGAGCACAAGGACCAAGCCCTTGGATCACCCGTTCCGCTTTGATCCGCAACTACCCGATCTCCCGGTCGCCTTCGATCCCGGCGCCGTGACGCGGCTCTTTGCCGCGTACGAGCCGGGCGGGGGCCTGTTGCGCGCGCACCGGCTGCAAGACGTGAAATACCAGCCGGGCGCGCGCTGTGTAGCCACCTGGGAGTTGCTGGTGGACCAGGGCGAAGGCGCGGCGCGGCCCACCATCGGCGTGGTCGAGGTCACGCCCGCCGGGCCGGCGGCCCGGTTGTTTACCGACGATCCCGCGCTGCCCTGGCTGGCCCCGGCGATGGACCCGGCGGGCATGCGCGCCCGCTTCGCCACCCTGCCCGGCCCGGCGGTCACCGGCTGCACCATCACTCCGGTCCGCTACAAGCCGGGCGCGCGCTGTGTGTTTCGCTATGACTTGCAGACGGCGGACGGCCCGCGCGCGTTTTTCGGCAAGCTGCTGGCGCAGGACGGCGACCGGCTCATGGACACCATCGGCGCCCTGCACGACCTGAGCCGGCGCGTGCCCGCGCTGCCGCGCATTCCGGCGCCCGTGGCCTACTGGCCCGAGGTGCATCTGCTGGTTCAGCCCGCCGTCGGCAGCGGCACCGAACTGAACACAGTCGCCTTCGACCCCGCCGAGGACGTGGCGCAACGCGACGCCTGGTTGCGCGACGCGGGCGCCCGGCTGGCGGCCTTGCAGACCCATGTGACGGTGGCCGGGCCGCTCCGCACCCTGGCCGGCGACCTGGCCGAGCTCCACGAGTACGAGGCGCCGATGGCCCAGGCCGACCCGGCCCTGGCGACCCGGTATCGCGATGTGCTCGGCGAACTTGCGTCCGTGCCGGCGGGGCAGGCAGAAGCCGTCGCGGTCGCGGCGCATGGGGCGTTCCGCACCGATCAGTTCATGATCCAGGACGGCGATCTGGTGATGATCGACCTGGACAGCTTCTGCTGGGCCGGCCCGGCCCGCGACCCCGGCAACTTCCTGGCCTACCTGCGCTGGAAAGCGATCCGCCGTCCGGAGCAGGCCGCCTTCATCGACCACGCCGGGCAGATGTTCCTCGCCGGCTACCGGGCGGCGGGTGCCGCGCCGGACCCGGCCCGCCTCGCGCTCTACGAGGCCGCGTCCTTGCTGAAGATCGCCGGGCGCCGGTTCCGCAGTTTGACCGTGAAAGAGTGGTCCCTGGTGCCCCAACTGCTCGACGCGGCGCGGGCGGTCCTCGATCAACCCGTGTCCCTTTAGCGTTATTGGCCGGGGCAGCAGGCCGGTTTGAAACCGGCCCCTACATCAGCGCGAAGCGGCGGGCCGGTTGAAACCGGTCCCTACCGCGCTATTCGGCCCGCGCCGGGGCGCTGC
Source organism: uncultured bacterium (assembly GCA_966434075.1). GTDB lineage: Bacteria > Chloroflexota > Chloroflexia > QHBQ01 > JAICKM01 > JAICKM01. The sequence goes on along the minus strand of CBJNAR010000168.1, from coordinate 2,096 downwards.
GCGGGCGCCGCAGCGCCAGCCCCAGCCCCGCCAGCGCCAGCCCCAGGATCAGCACGGCGAACGGCGTGCCCTGTGTGCCTTGCCCCGACGTGGGCAGGGTGGACGGGGACAGCACAGGGGCCGGCTCGGTCGAGTAGATGCGCAGGTTGTTGAAGTGGTAGTGGGGTTTCTGGGCGTCGACGTTGCTCACGACCAAGCCGATTTGCCCTTTAGTATAGGCGCTGTCCTGGGCCGTGCCCACTTGCTCCCCGTTGATATACGCCGTGAACGTAGCGCCGCTGGCGTCCACGCGCAGCGTGTTAACCTCGGACTTTTGCTTGATCCCCTCGACGGGTTTCCAGGCCAGCAGATCGCTCCAGGTACCGCCGTCGAGTTTGCGGATGGCAAACTGTTGTTTGCGCGAATCCACCAGCGCGGCGTAGTAATGGGTCGGATCTTGCGCCCGGAAGACCAGACCGTGGCTCGCATCGCCGATCAGCACGTCGCTGTTGTCCCAGATTTCCACCTGGGCCGATAGCTCACCATAGGACTGGTTTGGGAGGAGCACGGCGCGCGTGTCGTTAGGCTTGGCGAGCTGCATCTGGTAGACGCCGGGCGGGTGGAAGCCGCGCGAGAAATCGGGATCCCCCTTTAGATTGATCTCCAGGCCGCTTTTCTTGCCCCCGTCGTCGAAGTCATCGGTGTAGACCAGTTTACCCTGCGGCGCGGGCGGCGCCGCGTGGACCAGGGCCGGCCATAGCAGTAGAGCACCGGCCAATACCAGGACAGCCTGAAAAACGCGTTTCATGGACTTTCCCTTTCACTACTCAGACCAGTACCGACCGCGGTGCGGGACCGCGCCCGCGTCACGCGCCTCCTTTCCCCCGGTTTGCTGCTTGTCCCCCGGACGGGCGCCATATCCGTCTTACGGGGTGGCGGCGCAGCGAAAGCCGATTTCATTCGCGTGGAAGCCCGGCGCCGCGCTCTCGCGGGCGAACGTCCGGGCCTTGCCCCAGGTCTGGTCCCACGACCCCCCGCGATAGACCCGCTCCCCCGGCGCCCGCAGGTCTTCGCGCCCGTCGGCAGCGTTATAGGGATAAGCTTTTTTCAGCGAGCTCGTCCACTCGCGCACATTGCCGGCCATGTCGAAGGTGCCGTTGAGCTCGGGCCCGAACTGCCGGACGGCGGTGGTATAGTCGGGGTTCGACTCGCCGGAAGTCAGGCGCTTCGGGTCGTAGCGATTGTCGGCCCAGGGCCAGATGGCTTTGGCCGCGGTGGCAAGATCCCAGCTTGCCGCTTTCTCCCACTCGGCCTCGGTGGGCAGGCGCTTGTTCGCCCAGGTGCAGTAGGCCAGGGCCTGGGTCCACGACACATCGACGACCGGGTAGGAGTCGAACTGCGCCTGCTGGAAGTAGTTGGGGCGCGGGTCGCTGGGGGCGGCGGCGGCGGGGGGCGTGCATTTGCCGGCGGCGACGCATTGCTTGTATGCCTTGTTGGTGACCTCGGTGGCGTCGATGTAGAAATTCGGCACGTCCACCATGTGCGCCTGCTCGTCGGGCTTGGCGTACCAGCCCATGATGAACTCGCCGCCGGGGATGCGGATCATGCCCCGGTTGGCGTCCAGCGTGGCCGCGGGGCCCGCCGGGTCGCTGCTCCAGATGCTGAGGTTGTCGAAGTCGAACACGCTTTTCGTCGCGTCCAGATTCGTCCCGATGAAGCCCAGCATGCCCGATGGATAGGCGCCGTCGCTGAAGTGGGCCAGCAACGCATCGTTGAGGTAGACCGTGAACGCGTCGCCCGCGCCGTCCACTCGTAGCTGGTTGGCGGTGCCCCGCGGATGGATCAATGGCGACGCGGTCCAGGGGACCAGGTCGCTCCAGTGGTCGGCGCCGTCGAGTTTGCGCACGGCGTACTGGCCGTTGCGGGCATTGAGCAGCACGGCGTAGAAGTGGTCGTGGTCGCGCTCGCGCACGACGACGCCCTGGCCCAGGTTCCCCGCGGCGGCGGCCTCGCTCGCGTCGGCCAGGTCGATCTGCACGCTGAAAGCGCTGTAGGCGAAGCGGGCCAGCGCGACGGCACGGCTCTGGTTGGCCCCGTCGAGCGCGATGCGGTAATCC
>CBJNAR010000167.1:0-6925 GCA_966434075.1 uncultured bacterium | reverse complement strand
TCACCGGGAACAAGCAGGCCGATATCCAGGCCATCACGCAGGCCATCGCGTGCGCCATGGAAGCGCTGATCCGGCGCACGCCCGACCAGTGGTATATGTTCCGCCCGATGTGGCCGCGCCCCGAGACGGCTGCCGAGCGGCGGCGGGCGCGGCGCCAGGCCCGGCGGGTGGCCCTGCGGCGGCGCGCCCGGCAGTTGCGCCACGCGCGGCCCAGCATCACCCGGCTGCGGGCGCGCATCCGCGGCGCGGCGGTGCCTAGCGCCGATTTGAGCGGCGTGTCGCTGGGCATCAGCGTCGATCCGCCCGAAATGGAGGAATGGGTCGCGGGCCAGGGGCCGCAGGAGCATTAACCTATGCTGACGTACTACAGCTTGCGCATCGGTTTGTTGCTGGCCGCGATCATCCCCTCCCGGCTGGCCTACCTGATCTGCTCGATCGTGGGCAACGTGGCGTTCTACACGAACGGCTCGGCCCGGCGCGCGGTGCAGGACAATCTGCGCCATGTGTTCGGCCCCACCATGAGCCGGCGCAAGCTTAACCGGGTGGCACGGTTCGTGTTCCGCAACACCGTCAAGAACTACTACGAACTGCTGCGGCTGCCCGAAATGAGCGCCGGCGACCTGGAAAAGCGGGTGACGGTGATCGGCATCGAGAATATCGATGCGGCCCTGAAAGCGGGGCGGGGGGCGATTATCTTCTCCGGCCATATCGGCAACTTCAACCTGGTGGCGCAGGTGGCCGGGGCGCGCGGCTATCCGACCAACATCGTCGCCGAGCAGATGGAGCCGCCCAAGCTGCACGAACTGGTCAACGGCCTGCGCTCGCGTTTCGGGCTGAAGATGATCCCGCTGGGGCCGAGCGCCGTGCGCGGAATCTATCACGCCTTGCGGGCAAACGAGATCCTGGGCCTGGCCGCCGACCGGGACCTGACCGCCAACGGCATCCCGGTCGAGTTTTTCGGCGAGACCACGGAATTGCCGTCGGGCCTGGCCGCGCTGTCCTTGCGCCTGAACGCGCCCTTGCTGCCGGTCCATGTGGTGCGCAAGGCCAACGACTCGTCCGTCGTGACGATTTACCCGCCTCTCGAACTGGCGCGCACCGGCAACCGCGAGACCGATGTGCAGGCCGGGACCCAGCAGATCGCCGGGGTGCTCGAAGGGATGATCCGCAAGACGCCCGAGCAATGGGTGGTGTTGCAACCGGTCTGGCCCGACGACGCCCCGGCCACATCCGCCCCTGCCCCTAACGGGGCATCGAACGAAGCCCCGCCGCCCGCCGAGGACCTGCCGGATCGCCAGTTGACCCGCGCCTAGCGAAAGCCGCAGCATGTTCTGCACCCATCTCACGCTTGCCGAGTTTCGCAATTACGCCGTGCTGGACTGTGACCTGCCGGAAGGCATCAGCGTGATCCAGGGGCCGAACGGCAGCGGCAAAAGTAGCCTGCTCGAAGCCCTCTACCTGCTGGCGACCGCGCGATCGCCACGCGCCTCCGTGGACGCGGAACTGGTGAATACCGAAGCCGCCGCCGACCTCGGTGTGCCGCCCTTCGCCCGCGTCGCCGCCGAGGTCACGCGCCGGACCGATGCTGTGGCCCTGGAGGTGATCATCGCCAGGGAAGACAGCCGCAGCCTGACCGTCCCGCCCGGCGACAGTCCCGACCTGGCCGCCGCCGCGCCCGCCAGCCCCGTGGCCCGCAAGCGCATCAAGATCAACGACATCCCCCGCCGCGCCGTGGACCTGGTCGGGCAGATCAACGTGGTGCTGTTTACGCCGGAGGACGTGGACCTGGTGACGGGCGAGCCGTCGCTGCGCCGGCGCTATATGGACATCACCATCTCCCAGGTGGACCACCGCTACATCCGCACGCTGTCGCAGTACAACAAGGTGGTCTTGCAGCGCAACGCCCTGCTGCGGCAGATGCGCGAGCAGGGCCGCAACCCGCTCTCACCCAGCGTGGCCGAGGAGTTGCGCTACTGGGACGAGGAACTGGCGCGCGCCGGGGCGTATATTGTGCTGCGCCGCCAGGTCTGGGTGACGCGGATGAACCGGCTGGCCGGGGAACTGCACACGCAACTGGTCGGGGTCTACGCCCCGGTCAGAGGCACGGAGGCGGCCCCTTTCAAGGGCGACCTGCAGATGGCCTACACATCCGCCGTGGCGCCGCAGGCGCGCGCCGCCCTGGCCCCCGACCTGGGCGCGCAATGGGCCGGCCTGCACGCCGAGTGGGCCGCCGGGGGCGAGGCCACGCCCGAGGTCGCACGCATGCAGGCCCGTATTCCCCACGTGGAGGCCCTGGTCACGCGCATCAGCGCCGAGTTCCTGGCCCAACTGGAGAAGCTGCGCGTGGACGAGGTGCGCCGGGGCGTCTCGCTGCTCGGCCCGCACCGCGATGATCTGCGCCTCTCGCTGGCGGGCATGGGCCTGGGCACGTTCGGCTCGCGCGGCCAGCAGCGTACCGCCGTACTGGCGCTCAAACTGGCCGAGGTCGCCTTGATGCGGGTCGAGACCGGCGACTCGCCGATCCTGCTGCTCGACGACATTCTCTCGGAACTCGATGCCCGGCGGCGCGGCTTTTTGCTGCACACGCTGACCGAACCGCTGGCGCGCACCGAGCGCCCGCCCCAGGTGCTGATCACCACGACCGATTGGACGCCTTTCGATCCCGCCTTCCTGGCGCGGGTGGCCCGGTTTGAGGTGGACGAAGGCGTCCTCCGCGCGCTGTAGCGAACCGGCCCTGGCAGGGTATGTTATAATAGGTGTAAGACCTGCCTTTCCACCTGAGCGGGCGGGTCCCCCCCGAAATACGGGCATTGCGGGAAGGTCCGCTATGGCAAAAACACCTCGCGTCCTGTTCCCTGAGCAGCAAATTACGCTGGAACAGGCTTTTCGGGCCAATCTACCGTTGCCGCCGACTCCGCTAATCGGGCGAGAGCGCGAACTGGCTGCGGTCAGCCACCTCCTGCAGCAGCCCGATGTCCGCTTGCTCACGCTCACCGGCCCCGGTGGCGTCGGCAAGACGCGGCTGGCGTTGCGGGTGGCGAGCGATTTGCGCGCCCAGTTCGCCGACGGCGTCTGCTTCGTGCCGCTGGCGCCGATTGGCGATGCGCGCCTGGTTGTTTCGACCATCGCCGGGGTGCTGGGCCTGTGGGGCGAGAGCGACCTGCCGTTGCTGGAGCGGGTCAAGGCCTGGCTGAGCGAGACGCAGCTGCTGCTGCTGCTCGACAATTTCGAGCAGGTGGCGGCGGCAGCGCCCGCCGTGGCCGAACTGCTGACCACGGCGCCGGGGCTGAAGGTGCTCGTGACCAGCCGCGCCGCCCTACACATCTACGGCGGCCACCAGTTCCCGGTGCCGCCGCTGGCCCTGCCTGACCCCGCCCCCCTGCCGCCCACCGCGCAATTGCAAGAGTACGAAGCCGTGGCGCTGTTCGTCCAGCGGGCGAGGGCCGTGCGGCCCGATTTCGTGCTCACCGACGAGAACGCCGCCGCCGTCGCCACGATCTGCGCGCGGCTGGACGGCTTGCCGCTGGCGATCGAACTGGCCGCCGCCCGCATCCGCTTGCTGCCGCCCGCGGCTATGCTGGCCCGCCTGAACAACCGGCTCAGCCTGCTGACTGGGGGCGCGCAGGACGCCCCGGCCCGCCAGCAGACCCTGCGCAGCGCCATCGACTGGAGCTACGACCTGCTCGACACCGACGAGCAGCGCCTGTTCCGCCGCCTGGCCGTGTTCGCCGGGGGCTGCACGCTGGAGGCCGCCGAGGCCGTCTGCAACGCCGAAGGCGACCTGGGCAGCGAGATCCTCGACGGCGTGGCCTCGCTGATCGACAAAAGCCTGCTGCGCCAGGTCGAGCCGGGCGGGAGCGAGCCGCGGCTGGCGATGTTGCAGACGATCCGCGAATACGCGCTGGAGCGACTGACCAACAGCGGCGAACTTGACGCCCTGCGCCGCCGGCACGCCGAATTCTTCCTGGCACGGGCCGAGGCCGCCGACGCGGCGCCGGAGGTGGCCGAGCAGGACGCAGCACACCAGCGGCTGGAGGTCGAGTACGACAATCTGAGGGCCGCGCTGGATTGGAGCGCGGCGAGCGAAAGCGATGTCGACCTGGGTCTGCGCCTGGCCGGGGCGATGGGCGAGTTCTGGAAAATCCACGGCCATATCCGCGAGGCGCGGACCTATTTGACGACCCTGCTGGGTCGCGCGGCCACCGCGCCGCCCACTCGCGGGCGCGCCAAAGCGGTCACGATAGCCGCGCGCATGGCCCTCGCGGAAGAAGATCCCCTGGCGCGGGCGCTGTACGAAGAGAGCCTGGGTCTCTGGCGCAGCCTGGGCGACAAATACGGGATCAGCCTGGCGTTGATGGGCCTGGGCCACCTGGCGCTGTACGCAGGCGACCTGGACACCGCCCGCACCCGCTATGAAGAAGCGCTGACTCTGCGCCGCGAGATCGGCAACAAACGCGGGGCGGCGAGCGCGCTGGAGAGCCTGGGCGACGTGGCGGCGCAGCAGGGCGATTATGCGCAGGCGATTGCCCTGTGTGAAGAGAGCCTGGCCCTCTCGCGCGCAATCGGCGACAACTGGGGTGTCGTCCACGCGCTGGCCGGAATCGCGGGGGCTTGCGCCAACCGCGGGGACTACGCCCGCGCCACCACGCTGATGGAGGAAAGCCTGACGCTGGCCCAGGCGGCGTGTTCGCGCAGCATGATTGCCGCGTTACTTGGCGGGTTGGGCCAACTGGCCGCGCGGCAGGGTGACTACGCCCGCGCCGCGACCCTGCTCGACGAGAGCCTGGGCATGTTCCGCGAAATGGAGTATCGCGTCCATCTCTGCGAAGTCCTCACCTTGCGCGGCTCCGTGGCGCTGCGACAGAACGACTTTGACCAGGCCGGCGCGTTGCTCGAAGAAAGCCTGGCGCTGGCCCGCAGCCTGCGCAACGACGAGTGCAGTTGCAAAGCCCTGCGCGCATTGGGCCGGCTGGCGCTGCGCCAGGGCCAGTCTGGGCGGGCGCGCACGCTGCTCGAAGAAACTGTGGCCCTCCATCGCCGGCTCCCCTGCCGGTACGACCTCGCTCTGGCCTGCGACGGGCTGGCGATGGCCTGCGCGGCGGACGGCGCCGCCGAGCGGGCCGCGCGGCTCTTCGGCGCCGCCCAGGCGCTGCGCGATGCGATCAGCGTCCCGATCATCCCCGCGGACCAGGCCGAGCACGACCAGTACCTGGCAGCCACCCAGGCCGCGCTCGGCGACGCCGCGTTCGCCGCCGCCTGGACCGCGGGCCAGACCCTGCCGCCGGATGCGCTGTTGGAGGGCGAAGAGTCGGGTGCCGGCACGGAATCGACGGGCGCCCCGGCAGCCAACGGGGGCAACGGCGCCCGCCTGGCCCACCCGGCGGGCCTCACCGCGCGGGAAATCGAGGTGTTGCGGCTCGTGGCGGGCGGCCTGACCGACGCGCAGGTGGCCGAACGCCTCACCCTGAGCCCGCGCACCGTCAGTTCGCACCTCTACTCGATCTACAGCAAGCTCGGCGTCACGTCGCGCACCGCCGCCACGCGCTTCGCGCTCGAACACGCCCTGCTCTGATCCCTGCGCCCCCGGCAACGTCCTCCTTCCGGCAGCCGTCTCAGTAATTCTACTGACTCCGCATACATTACTGGTCCCATCGCACCCGCCCAATTTCAGTAAGCAGGTTGGGAAATTCTGCTGATGTGCGCCGCCGCGCCGTGCGCTACACTGGTAACACAACGACAGTCGCCAGTTGAGCATCCGGCAGCCCACGCCGAAGGAGAACGTCCTATGTACCTCAATCAATCGCTCATCGGCGAGGTAGCCGGCGCCCAGCACGCGGACCGTTTGCGCGAAGCGAACGCCGCCCGCCGGGCGCGCCAGATCCGCCCGGCGCGCCCCGCAGGCCACCTGCGCCATGCTTTCGCCGCCCTCCAGGGCTGGGCCGGGCTCTCTGCGGACAAGCCCAGCCATGAATATCCCATCCGGGAAGTCGAGACGACTATTGCCCGCTGCATACGCCAAACGCCGCCTGCGGCGGAATCGCCGGCCGATCTGGACGAGGCGCTGGTTCAGCAGTTGCTGGCCGGGTACGCGCACCCTGTATCGGAGCCGCCGCCCGGCACCAGCTATCAAGCCGAATGGCTTCCTGACCACCCGAGCAACCCCTATCTGCGCGACGCGGCCTGATCCCGCCGAGGGTAGCGCCGCCCGCTAGAGCACGACTCCCCGACCACCGTCCTGAGCGCCTCGCCGGCGAGGGATACGCCAATGCCGCAGCAAGGCCGCACAGCGTACGCCGCGGCGCCGCGGACGGTTCGGGAGCCGCGCCGGCTTGTTCCATCCCCCCATGCTTGCCCCCTGGCCGGGTCGGATGTATGATGGCCCTGGAAAGCGTGGCCGCCGCCCCGGCGGCACGGGACAGGAGCCGGCATGGAAGGCGAGATCCGCACGGCAGCCGAGGCGCTGCGCCAACTGCATGAGGAAGATCCCTGGTTTTCGTACCCGGATGCGGTCGATTTGCTGAGCACGTTACACGCGAGCGAGGGCCCGGCCCTGGTCGCCGCGCTGCACGATCCGAGCACGAAGATCCGCGCAGCAGTGGCGCGGGCGCTGGGCGCCTACCCGATCCCGGAGGCGCGCGCCGGGTTACTCCAGGCGTTGCACGACCCGGCAGCCGACGTGCGCCGGGCCGCCATCGGCGGGCTGAGCACCTGGGACGACCCCGAAGTTGTCGCCGCCCTGCGCAATCTGCTGACCGATGATCCCGACTTCTACACCCGCCTCGCGGCCGTCCAGGGGCTGGCGGGCCGGCCCGACGCAGGTGCCGCGGAGGCGCTGACCCACCTGCTGGCTGCCGCCCCCGCCGATGATCCCATGTTGCTGGGCATGGCCGCCGAGGCGTTGGCCGGGTTCGGCGGCGCGCTGGCG
>CBJNAR010000166.1:0-6928 GCA_966434075.1 uncultured bacterium | reverse complement strand
GCCTGCGCGGCCTAACGCGATAGGGAAACAGCCCGCGGAGGCGGGCTTCGTAGCGCTAGCCCGCCCCTTGAGGGGCCGGGCGGTGCCGTATCAAGGCGCCGCCAGGTTGCCGGAGGCTTTGAGGGCGGCCAGGGTCGATTCGGCCCACGCGCGCACATTGTCGCAGTAGGCAGCGGCCCCACCCGCGACCACCTGGGCGGCGGTCATCGGCCAGGCCACCGGGTGCGCGTAGGCGCCCTCCGCGCCTGGCCGGGCAGTGATGGGGCCGCTCCGCTTCCCCGAATCGACCTGCCGGCGAATACGCCGGCGGACCTCCTCGGTAGACAGCCGCTGCTCCAGGAACTGGGCCAGCAGTTCCGTGGCCCCGTGCAGGCCACCCGGTGAATATAGGCTGGGGTGCTGGATGTGGTAGCACAATACCGTCAGGTGGTGGACTTCCCAGCGCCGCGGGTCCTCGAACTCCCAGGCGAGCAATTGATGGAAGTCGTCCGAGCAGGTGCGCCCCGCCGGCCACGGCGCACCACATTCGGGGCAACGGGCGACCGCCGGCTCCGCCGCATCCTTGCTGACCGGATCGTTCATGCGCCTACTCGACGGCCAGAGCGCGGCGGATCTCGCCGCCCCGGCGCCAGGCCGCATGTACCCCGCGCGAGATCACGCCCGGCAAGTCGCCGTGGGCGAACTCGGCCAGCGCGGCCTCGGTGGTGCCGCCTTTCGAGGTCACGGCCTGGCGCAGCGTGCCCGGCGCCACGGTGCCCTGGCGCAGCATCTTGGCCGCGCCCCAGATGGTTTGCAGCACGAGTTCGCGGGCGTCGTCTTCGCTGAGGCCGATGGCGCGCCCCGACTCGATCAGTTGCTCGGCCAGGTAGAACAGGTAGGCCGGGCCGCTGCCGCTGACCGCCGTCACCTGGTCGAGCGCGTCTTCCTCGGTCATGGCGATCTCGCGGCCCAGGGCGCCCAGCAGGCGCCGCACCTGCGCGCACTGCGCCGGCGTCACCGCGGCGCTCGCCACCCAGGCCGACATCGCCTCGCCCACCTGGGCCGGCGTGTTCGGCATCACCCGCACCACCGGGTGCGTCTCGTCGTTCAGCCAGCGCTGCACCTGCGCGATGCCCACGCCCGCCGCGACGCTGATCACCAGTTTGCCGTCGATGGCGCCTTGCAGCGAGGCCAGCGCCGCGCGCATATCGACCGGCTTCACCGCCAGCAGGATCGTGCTGCCCCAGTGCGCCGCGTGGGCGTTATCGTAGCTGATCTGCACACCCCAGCGCGCCTGCAACCGCTCCAGTTTGCCCACCGAGCGGTTGGTCACCAGGATCGCCTCCGGGGCCAGCAGGCCGGTCCCCAGCACCCCCGCGATAATACTCTCGGCCATGTTGCCGCCGCCGATGATGGCGAGTTTGTCGTCCATTGTGGTACCTCCAGGCAATAAAAAAGCCCCGTCCTCCAATCAGGACGAGGTTGGGCAACCCCGCGGTACCACCTGCATTAGTCTGTGGCGACTCGCTCAACCGGCACGGCGCCCAGGCGCGATGCCGATCCTCGTGGTAACGGTAGGAGTCCGGCGCTGCTTAGTCACCGGGCGACCCCCGGCGTTTCCGCAGGCAACTCACGGGTGGGTTCGGCACGCCCCGCGATGCTAGCTTGCACCATCCTAGCTCGCTGAATTCGCTCCCGGCGTGTGTACTATCCCCGATCAGTGTTTTTGCGTGGATATGTAATTTGTAACCCGTAGCATATCACAAAACCGGCCCCCATGTCAAGCGCCGATCGGCGTATACACGCCGGCCCCCGGCGACCGGGTCGCGCGCAACGCCCGTGCCCGAGCCGCCGGCCGGATGCCGATCTGCAGCTCGGGCACCGGTCCGGCCCGCGATGCCAGCGCCTGGTGAACCGCGCCCAGCAGCTCGTGAACATCAAACGGCTTGGCAATGATCGGGATGCCCGTCCACCAGCCGGGGCGCGCCGCCAGGCGCTCGACCGACGTGGTGCAGAGTAGCAGCGGCGTGCCCGCCAGCCCCGGCTCGCACCGGATCATCCGCCATAACCCGCGGCCGGGCGCATCCTCGTCCAGCAGATAGTCGCAGATGATCAAAGCTGGCCGGACCCGCAAAAGCTCGGCGCGATCCGGCAACGCATAGTCATACGAATGCACTTCATAGCCGGCCATCGTCAAGATCTCTCCCAGCAGCACGAGGATATGTGTATCGTTGTCAATGACCATGATGGAGGAGACCATGACGCAGCCCTTTCTGTAGCGCGGATTGCTATCGATAACGCGAGGCAAGGCAGGCAACGCGGGATGGGCGGGTCGCCGGTGAGGCAGGTATCAGAATGCGGTTGTATAGTCATGCCGCGAGCTATACAACCGCATTCTTATGGGTTATAGTATAGCATGTTATTTTGCGATATGGTATGTCGCTTCGCCAGACAAACCTGCTGCCTAACTTACCAATATTAGTGCGTTTGCATATTCACCGGTTTACTGAACAGATACCTTTGTGCATGTATCACGTGACCAGCAATTTTTGTGCACCAGCACAAGAAACGAATATACCGCTAGATCCACTAACAAAAACCGTTACCCCCCGTGTCGGGGGTAACGGTATACGCGCGGTGTGCTGGTAGGACGCCCTGGCCCAAGGGCCGGATACACCGGGCCGGGGCCTATTGGCTGGGGCTCGCCAGTTCGACGAAGGTGCGCACCCCGGCGCCGGTGGCGCCTTTGCCGGAATAGGGCACATCGCGCTCGTTCCAGCCCGTGCCCGCGATGTCGAGATGGGCCCACGGCGTGGTATCGACAAAGTTCTGCAGGAACAACGCCGCCGTGATCGTGCCCGCCGGGCGGCCCCCGGTATTGGCGATGTCGGCGATCATGCTCTTGATCTGCTCTTTGTATTCGGGAAAGAGCGGCAACTGCCAGGCGCGCTCGCCCGCGGTGCCCGATGCCTGCAACACCGTGTCCACCCAGCTTTGCGGCTCACCCATCACGCCGGTCGCCACATGGCCCAGCGCGATCACGACCGCGCCGGTCAGCGTGGCGATGTCGACCAGCCGGGTGGCACCGCGCTTGCGGGCCAGGTCAAGGGCGTCGGCCAGCACCAGGCGCCCCTCGGCGTCGGTGTTGAGGATCTCGATGGTCTTGCCGTTGGCGGCGCGGACCACGTCGCCCGGCTTGTTGGCCGTGCCGCTGGGCATGTTCTCCACGAAGCCGGCCACGCCAATGACATTGGCCTTGGGCTTGAGTTGCGCGATGGCGCGCATGGCGCCGATCACCGCCGCCGCCCCGCCCATGTCATATTTCATGTGGTGCATATCCAACGCCGGCTTAATGGAAATGCCGCCGGTGTCGAAGGTCACGCCCTTGCCCACCAGGCCCAGCATCTCCTTGCTGCCACGGTCGCCCTTATAGGTCAGCACCACCACGCGGGCGGGCCACTGGCTGCCCAGGGCCACACTCAACAGCGAGTTCATGCCCAGCGCCTTCAGTTCCTTTTCGTCGAGCACCTGGCAATCGAGGCCGACTTCCTTCGCCATGGCCTGGGCGCGCTCGGCGGCCACCAGCGGGGTCATGATATTGGCCGGCTCTTCAGCCAGCCCGCGGCTGAAGTTCACGCCGTCTGCGATGCGCTCGCCGCGCTCGGCGCCCGCCTGCAGCGCCTTCTTATCCAGCGCCCCGCGCACCAGGATCACCTCGGTCAGCTTGCGCTGCTCGCGCTCCTGCGTGCGATAGAGATCGGGTTCGAGCGGGCCGGTCAGCGCGCCATCCACGATCGCCTGCCCGACCGCGGCGGCACTCAGGCCGGGCGCATCGAGGGCAAAGGCCACGCGCTTGGCGCCGCGGTTGCGCGCGGCGCGGGCCCCGGCGGCGGCCACTCGGCGCAACTGCATGACGCCGAACGTCTCGCGGCTGCCCGCGCCGATGAGGAAGACGCGACGCACCTTTAGGGCTCCCGCCGTGTGCACCGGCTCGACTTCGTACAGTGCGCCGCGCACCTCGTCGCCCTTAAGTGTGGCCGCCAGATCCCCGCCTAGCTTGCCATCCAGGCTCTTCCACGCCGCAGGCAACGTCGCTTTATCTTCCGTGAACCAGTTGAGCACCAGGGCGTCGGCATCGACCTTCTCTAACGCGTCGTCGACGACGCGGATCTTCATATCCGCCATGAGTAGAGCACTCCTCTTGCGAGACAACTACAGCGATCAAATTGGTGTGCGAGACACGCCTATTAGCATACATCCCGCGACAAAAACTGTCAACGCTGTCAACAAACGCGACATCTCGGTGGCTCACCAAGTTTCGTGCCAGGCGCGCCGCCGAGGCCGGCCTATATGGTGCGGACCCTGGTCGGCGTGATGCGGATAGGCTCGGTGTACTCGGTCGCCATCGAGGCAGGAGTCCAGCCCATGCCGGTCAGCTTGGGTGTGTATTTCGCGGCGTAGGCGGGCAGCGTTGTATCTACCTGCCCGGCGGGTAGCAGTTCCGCCGTGCCCTCGATCAGCACCACGTCTTCGCCGGTGTCGGTGTCGTCCAGGCCGAGCACCACCGCCGGGTTCTGCCGCAGGTTGCGGATCTTCTGGTCGGGCTTGCTGAAGATGAGGATCGTCTGCTCATCCCACAGGAACCAGACGGGCACCAGGTGGGGCCGCCCGTCGGGCCGTACCGTGCTCAGCCAGATGATAATGTCGCCTTGCAGCCGCTCCAGCGCGTGGACGTGGGCGGGTTTGCTCGTGTCAAAGGGCGATTGGGTCATTGTCCGTATTCCTCCCATGCAGCGTCGCGATGCGCCTCCTGCGGCGCCGCGCCACGCCCAGTATAGCACGCGCGCCGGGCGGCCACAGTGCCGGGCGATACATCCGCCCCAGACGGGCGATCCGGCCAAAACGCACATGGGCGAAGAACAAGTCTGATATCGATAATCTTCGCGTGCTTCTTTCCTTCGCGGTGAATTTCTGCATGAATGCTCAGGATCGACCCGTTGCCCAAAGCCGGATCATATGATATGATCGGGGCAGACCCACCTCCGCTCCACCCCAACCCCGTTCCCAGTCGATCTGGATCCCCATGCCCGGCGCGGCACATAGTGAAAGGACCCGGCGATGCAATCAGCGAATCCGGACCATGAAGGCGGCAACTCCGCGGGCAGCATGCGTGCCCTGCTCATCGGCGTCGACGCCTACAACTTCGTCAATCCGCTCAGCGGCTGTGTCAACGACATCCTGGCGGTACGCAAGTTCCTGGTGGATAATGCCCGCATCCCGCCCGAGCAGATCACAATGCTGCTGGCGCCGGGCCGGGACGCGCAACTGGGACCGGACCTGGGCACGTTCGAGTCGCCCACGAAGAACAACATCCTGGCCGCCTTCAAGACTCTGGCCGAGCAGACAGCGTCCGGCGATCAGGTGGTGGTCTATTACGCCGGGCACGGCGTGCAAATCGCTAACCCGCAAAACTCACGCGAACATATCGGCGCCATCGTCGCCGTGGATGCCCAGGTCAACGGCACCAACTTTGTCATCAACCGCGAGTTGAACGAGGGCATCCAGCGCGTGGTGGGAGCGGGCGCCCAGGTCACTGTCATCCTCGACTCGTGCCACTCGGGCGGGGCGACCCGCGACATCAGCACCGACCCGGCAGCCCCCGCCGTGCGCGAGATCATCCTTGATCCGCAAAAACTTGACTGGGCCGCCTTCCAGGCGGAACACGGGCTAGACGGCAATGGCGCGGGGGATGGCGCCACGCGCGATATCGCGGGCGGCAGCGGCTGGGTGCCCAGCCTGGCCCAGGGGCAGGAGTTGATCGTGCTCTCCGGGTGCCGCGACGTGCAGACCTCGCATGAATACACCCCGCCCGGCACCGGCGAACGGCACGGCGCGCTGACCTATTTCCTGCTCGACGCCCTGAAGAACAGCGACCCGGCGCGCGTGGCCCAGGTGCGCTGGCAGGACATCTACCCAGGCATCCGCACGAACGTGCAAACCGCCTTCCCCGACCAGACCCCCACGCTGGAAGGGCTAGGAGAGCGGCCCCTGTTCGGCGGCACCTGGCAGCCCTACGCGCCCGGCTTCACCGTCAGCGTGAACCCCGGCGGCAACACGCTGACCCTGGACGGCGGCAGCATCCACGGCCTCGGCCCCGGCGCGCAGCTCGCCGTCTATCCCCCTGATACCGCCGACTTCAGCCAGGCCGCCCAGGTGGCCGTGGCCGAAGTCGACAGCGCCACCCCGGTGACGAGCCAGGCGCACATCGTCGGCACGCCCACCGCCGCGGTCGCCAACGGCGCGCGGGCCGTCCTGACCCGGCCCAGCACGGCCACGCCACGGCTGGCGGTCAAGCTGACCGATGTGCCCGATGCCGTGGTCGCCGGCATCCGCGGCTTGCAGGGCATCGACAACTTCGTGGACCTGGCGCCCGCCAACCAGGCGCCGTCGGTGGAGGTACGCCCGCGCACTGGTATCGACGGCAAGGATGGCTGGGTGCTGGTCAAGTACACCAGCAACGAAACGGCGCTGGGACCGAACGATGTGATCGCCTATGCGCCGCGCAATATGGAGGGTGTGCGCATCGACCCGGCCAAATTGGGCGAGGCCATCGGCGAAGGCCTGGTCCACTGGGCGCGCTACTGGTCGGTGCTGACCCGCCACAACGACGAACCGCGCTTGCAAGGGGCGATCACGCTCAGCGTGCTGGCCGGCAACGACGATGCCGCGCTGCGCCAGGCGGGAGCCCAGCCGGGCGGCCCCGTTCGCTCACCCGATGCGGCAGGCCAGGTGGTGGTGGGCCAGGACGAGGTGCTGCTGCTCAAGGTCAACGTGGCGCCCACCAGTCCGGTCGCGCTGAACGTGGTGATCATGCTCTGCTCCGACGACGGCAACATCGACCTGCTGTGGCCGCCGGAGAACGCGGAAAACGTGCTGCCGGCGGGCGAAG
>CBJNAR010000165.1:0-6942 GCA_966434075.1 uncultured bacterium | reverse complement strand
GCGGGCGGAGAGAAATCGGTCTCACGATGTATGGAACGCGAAGCGGGCATCCGCGTATACTACTATTCCGCCTCGTTTCGTCGCTGCCCAACGCCAAGCTAACTAAAGGAGCCAGGGTATGTCGTATGAACCGCCGCCCAACGGATTCCGCACCTTCCTGATCGTCTGGGGCACGCAGTCAGTCTCCGTCTTCGGCAGCGCCCTCACCTTCTTCGCCGTGACGATCTGGCTGACGCAGGTGCTCTACCCCGATCCGGCGCAAAAGCCCGCCCTGGCGGCGGCGCTGGCCGCCGTGAGCCTGGCCTTCTCCCTACCCACGCTGTTCATCGCGCCCATCGCCGGGGCCTGGGCCGACCGGCACGACCGCAAGCACATCATGATGGCGGGGGACGCCACCAACGGCACCCTCAGCCTGGTGCTGATGGCGCTCATGGCGACGGGCAGCCTGCAACTCTGGTCGCTGCTGCTGATCACGGTGCTGATGGCGCTTGCCGGCTCCTTCCACGGCGCGGCCTTCGACACATCGTATTCTATGCTGGTGCCGGAGAAGCAACTGCCGCGCGCCAACGGCATGATGCAGACGATGTGGTCGCTCTCCGGCATCCTCTCCCCGGCCATCGCCGCGGGCATCATCTCGCTGCCCGCGCTGGCCCGCCAGGGGTTGCTGCCCTTCGACCTTAATGGGGCGCTGGCGGAGCTGAAGGACGGCACGCCGCTCGCCATCACCATCGACGCGATCACGTTCTTCGCGGCGGGTGCCACGCTGCTGTTCCTGCGCATCCCCTCGCCGGTTCGGACCGACCTGCAGAAAGAGGCCGGCGGCCCGCGCAAGAGCCTGTGGTCCGACGTGCGCGAGGGCGCGCTCTATATCTGGCACCGCAAGCCCCTGCTCTGGCTGCTCGGCACCTTCACCGTCGCCAATTTCGCCGGGGGGCCGGTGGAAGTGTTCATGCCGCTGCTGCTCAAGTTCAACCTGGCCGCCGACTGGGCGGCGCGGGGGTTCACCTTTGAGACGGCGCTGGCCCTGATGGGGTCGGTGGCGAGTATCGGCGGGGTGCTGGGCGGGCTACTCGTCAGCGCCTGGGGCGGCCTGAAAAAGCGGCGCATCTACGGCGTGCTGGTGCCGATGATCATCGGCGGCGTGGCACAGATCGCCTTCGGCTTCTCGCCGCTGCTCTTCCTCTCGGCGGCGATGGCCGGGGTCGTCACCGGCATGGTCCCCATCCTGAACGCCCATTCGCAGTCGATCTGGCAGACGCAGACGCCGCGCGAGTTGCAGGGACGGGTGTTCTCGGTGCGGCGGGTGATCGCCCAGTGCACCTGGCCGCTGAGTACCGCGCTGGCCGGGTTGGCCGGGGGCTTCTTCAATCCCGGCCTCGTCATCGCCGCGCTGGGCGCGTTCCTGCTGATCTTCTGCGTGGCGCAGTTGTTCAACCCCTATCTGCGGCGCGTCGAAGATAAGGACTGGCTCGATTCCCTGGCCGCTCGGCATGGCCCCGCCGCCCCGCCTGAACCGGCTACCGCTATACTGGAGACGGCGGACAAAACATGACCGTGGTCGGCGCATTACGGCAACGATCCTTCGCCTGGCTCTGGACGGGCCAGGCGATTTCGCGCCTGGGCGACAGCATCCACCGGGTCGCGCTCTCGTGGTGGGTGCTGGAGCAGACCGGGTCGGCGGCGGTGATGGGCACCGTGCTCATCTTCTCGTTCACGCCGATGCTGCTGTTCCTGCTGATCGGCGGGGTGGCCGGGGACCGCCTGCCGCGGGTGCGGCTGATGCTGGGGTCGGACCTGTTGCGCGGCGGCGTGGTGGCGCTGGTCGCGGCGCTGGCGGCGACCCACACGTTGCAGATCTGGCACCTGTACGTCGCGAGCATGGTGTTCGGGCTGCTGGACGCCTTCTTCCAACCCGCCTACACGGCGCTGGTGCCCGAGATCACCCCGGCGCCCTTGCTGCCCAGCGCCAACTCGCTGACCAGCCTCAGCGGCCAACTGAGCAACATCGCCGGGCCGGCCATCGGCGCGGGTATCGTGGCCGCGGGCGGCACGGCGCTGGCCTTTGCCGTGGACAGCGTGTCGTTCTTCCTCTCGGCGGCCTGCCTCATCCCGCTGATCGGGCTGCCCCAGGCGCCGGCCCCCGCCGGGCACGGCGCGCGCCACATGCTGCGCGATCTGCGCGAAGGGGTGCGCGCCGTGCTGGCCGCGCCGTGGCTCTGGGTCACGATCGCACTGGCGGCGCTGTTCAACATCACCCAGGGCGGGCCGCTGGCGGTGGCCTTGCCCTTCCTGGTGAAAGACAGCCTGCACGCCGACGTGGGCGTGCTGGGCCTGCTCTACTCGATGACCTCGGTGGGGGCGGTGCTGAGCGCGATCTGGCTGGGCCGGGCGCGGCGCATCCGGCGGCGCGGCCTGCTGGCCTATCTCGGCCTGCTGGCGGGCGGCCTGACCACGCTCATGCTCGGCCTGCCGGTGCCGCTGCCGGCGGTGGCCGTGGTCATCCTGGTCAACGGCGCCGCGGTCACGGTCTTCGGCCTGATCTGGACCAACACGCTGCAAGAGTTGGTGCCGCGCGACCTGCTGGGCCGTGTGGCGAGCATCGACATGCTCGGCTCGTTCGCCCTGCTGCCGATTGGCTACGGCATCGCCGGGTGGGCCACCGACCTGCTCGGCCCGGCGCTCGTCTTCATCACGGGCGGCGCGCTGACCTGCGCGCTGGTGCTGATCGGCCTCGCGCACCCTGGTATCCGCAACCTGGACTAGCGCGCAGCGCATCTCTGGCGAACTACACCGCAAAGCGCCCTGGCCCGATTGTGTTGAGCCGCGGGCCGGTTTCAAACCGGCCCCTACACCGCCAGTCGGGCAACGAGCCGACCCCTACCCTGTAATGCAACGAGGCCGATTATTCAGCAAAGCAACGGGCCGCCCGGCAGTTTCCGGGCGGCCCGTCGGGTTATATGCAGGTAGCAGAGTTACGCGGTGCGCGCGGCGGCGGTGTCGGCGGCCTTGCCGCGCCCGAACCAGTTGCGCCACTCCTTGTTCTCCCAGACCACCAGCATCATGCTGGCGTTGAAGATCGAGGAGTACGTCCCGGAGACGATGCCGATCAGCAGGGCCAGGACAAAGTCGCGGATGGACACCCCGCCGAACAGGAACAGCGCCGAGAGCGTGAAGATGACCGTCAGCGAGGTGTTGATCGACCGGGTGAGGGTCTGCACCAGGCTGTAGTTCACGACCTTCTCGAAGCTGTCGAAGCGCCGCTTGAGCAGGTTCTCGCGGATACGGTCGAACACCACAATCGTGTCGTGGACCGAGAAGCCGATAACCGTCAGCATGGCGGTGATGAACAGGGCGTCGACCTCGATACCGAACAGTTCGCCCAGGATCGAGAAGATGCCGACGACCACGAGCACGTCATGCAGCAGCGCGATCACGGCGCAGACGCCATAGCGGATCGCGTTCGGCACCCGGCGGAAAGCGTACCAGAGATAGGCCAGGATGCCCAGCGATGCGGCCAGCACCGAGAGGATAGCGCGGCTCGCCACTTCGGACCCGATGGTCGGGCCGACGGTATTGAACTGGATTTCGTCGCCCGGTGCGATGCGGGTCACGGTGGTGGTCTCCACAGCGGGCGCGGTGGTCCCGGTGGTCGTGGCGGTGGCGGTGACGGGCGCGGTGCTCGACACCGAAACAGTCTGCTCGGTCCCGGAGATGATGCCGCGGTCCACCAGCACCTTGGTCAGCGCGTCCTTCTCATCGGGCGAGATGTTGGGCATGCGCATGATCAGGGTGCGCGTGGTGACGTTGCCGACGATCAGGTTCGCCTCTTGCACGGCGACATCAGTCTGCCCGTTGTCCTTGAGCAACTGGGCCACTTCGTTGGTGTTGACCTCGGCGCTGCGCGGCACGACTTCCCAGAGGGTGCCGCCGGTGAAGTCGATGCCCAGCCTCAGCCCGAAGAGGAACAACGAAATCACGCCCGGAATAATGATAATCAGCGAAACCAGGAAGAAGAGGTAACGCTTACCGACAAGATCGAACATAAGAGAGTTAGCTCCTGTACTAGCAGACCGGTGGCGGGCCACCGCGAGCAATCAAACGGTGCAGGCGAGGCGGGCGCCGCCGCAAGGGCGCCCGCCTCCATCACAGTTAGCGAACCGGCTGCGTGCCCCCCTCGGGCGGCAGCGTCGGGCGGGCCGTTGACTCCACCCCGAACCACCAGGGGTTGCGCGCCATGCGCGTCGAGACGACCAGCCGCAACAGGGTCCGCGTCACGGTGATCGCAGTGAACAACGACACCAGCACGGAGATGAGCAGGGTCAAGGCAAAGCCCTTGATCACGCTGGCGCCGAAGAAGTTGCCGAACCAGTACAAGATGAGCGTGATGATCACGGTGGTCATATTGGAGTCGCGGATGGAGGGCCAGGCGTGATCGAAGCCGGCCTCCACGGCGGCGGCCACCGTTTTGCCGCTGCGTAACTCTTCTTTGAGGCGGGCGAAGATCAGCACGTTGGCGTCTACGGCCATGCCTATGGAGAGGATGAAGCCGGCGATACCGGCCAGCGTCAGCGTCACCGGGACGGCGCGGAAGATGGCGAACGTGATGCAGGCGAAAATCAGCAGCGCGATGTCGGCCAGCAGACCGGGCAGATGATAGTAGAGAAGCATGAACAGCATGACCAGGCTCAAGCCGATGATCCCGGCGATGAGGCTTTTGTCCACGCCCTCGGCGCCGAGCGTCGGGCCGACGGTGCGGTTCGCCACCACGTCGAGGCCCACCGGCAGCGCGCCGTAGCGGAGCTGGATCGCCAGGCGCTGGGCGTCCGACGCGGTCATGTGGTCGATCTGGCCTTGCCCGTTCGGGATCACGCCCTGGATCACGGGGCTGGCGACCACGACCTTATCGAGCACAATCGGCATATACTGGTTGATATGGCTCTGGGTATACTGCTGGAGCTTGGCCGGACCGTTGCCCTTCAGTTGGAAGGAGACCTGCGGCGTGCCGTTCTGCGAGTTGATGCCGGTGCTCACCTTGGTGCCGTCGATCTCGGCGCCGGTGACGACGACCGAGAAGACCTGACCGTTATTGTATGTCTTGAAGGCGTTGGTGCCGGTCAGCGTCTCGGTGGTCGTGATGCCCTGCGACGCCTGATACGCGCGGATCTGCTCGGGCGTGGGCGGGCCTTTCTCGGTGGTGACGATAGAGCCTTCGGGGATGGGGTTGGTGCCCGCGTCGATCCATTCGAGGTAGCCGGTCTCGCGCAGCGTCTTCACCACGTCGTCAGGGTTCTTCACACCCGGCAGCTCGACGAGGATGCGGTTGTTGCCCTGCACCTGGACGAGGGGCTCAGACACACCGCTACCGGCGGCGCGCTCTTCGACCACGTCGCGGGCGGCGCGCAGGTTACTCGCCAGCACCGACTGGTCGGTGATCGTCGGGTCGGGCCGCGCCTGCAGCACCACCTGCGATCCCCCTTGCAGGTCCAGCCCCAGGCGCACCGAGAGATCCTTATCGATGCCGACGGTCTTGAGCACGTCGGGCCAAATGTTCATCGTGGCCGTGATCGCCACGATGACGACGATGAGCGCTACCCACGTAGCATTATTGCGAAACAAAGCAGACTCCTCTCAGATGCACAACCGCGATGGTGAGATTTTGGTGGTCCTTAATATAAGAGAACGCTCGGCGCCGGACATTCCTGACAGATCGGGCGTCCCGACCCTCCACTGCCGTTAGCGATCCGGATCAGCGTCCCTGGGGAATGAACCGGGGGATTGCAGCTAAAGGCTTGCGCGCAAGAAAAAACCGGCGGCCCTGGAGGGCGCACCATTGGTGATTATAAGCCATCGGCCCCGGCCTGTCAAATTGAGCGTTGCTGATTCGGGCCGTGTGTTACGCTTGACAAGCGTGCGCAGACGGGCCTATAATTGGGGTTGCTGTGCAGCGTGGCTTCCGCTAGGGAAGCTAAAACACGGGGAGGCGCCCCTTTTTGGCCTATCGTATTTTAATGATCGCGCCGACGTCGTTCTTCGCGGACTACGGCGGCCATATTCGCATTCTGGAAGAAATCCGCGGGTTGCAGGCCCGCGGGCATCAGATCACCGTCTGCACTTATCACACGGGCAATAACGTTTGCGACGTGTCCATCCGGCGCAGCATCGACGTGCCGTGGCGGCGGGGCGTGCAGGTCGGATCCTCGCGCCACAAGATCTACTTCGACGCCATGCTCGGCCTCACGGTGTTGCGCGCCGCCGCCGCCACCAATCCCGACCTGGTCCATGCCCATATGCATGAAGGCGCGCTGCTCGGCTATCCCGTGCGCCAGTTGGCCCATGTGCCGCTGGTGTTCGACTACCAGGGCAGCCTGACCGGCGAGATGGTCGATCATCATTTCCTGCGCAAACAGGGGCCGTTTTACCGGCCCATGCACTGGATGGAGAGCCGCATTAACTACCTGGCCGACGCCATCCTCACCTCGTCGGAGAACGCGGCGGGCATCCTGCGGCGCGAGTTCCACTACCCGGAGAGCCGGGTCTTCCCGGTGGTCGACGCGGTGAACACGGCCAATTTCCACCCCTGCACCAGCCCGGCGGACCGGGCGCGCAGCGAGGCCCACCGCGCCGAACTCGGCATCCCGCCCGGCGTGCCGGTGGTGGTCTACCTGGGCTTGCTGGCGCCCTACCAGGGCACGGACCTGCTGTTGCAGGCCGCGCGCCAGGTGCTGGTCGAGGAGCCGGAGACGCGCTTCGTGATCATGGGCTTTCCGGGCGTGGACAGCTACCGGGACCTGGCCGAGTCGCTGGGCCTGAGCCACCGCGTGGTCTTCCCCGGTCGCATCCCCTACACCGAGGCGCCGGAATGGCTGGGTATGGGTGACGTGGCCGTGGCGCCCAAGCTCTCGGACACCGAGGGCGCGGGCAAGATCCCGCTCTACATGGCGA
>CBJNAR010000164.1:0-6958 GCA_966434075.1 uncultured bacterium | reverse complement strand
CGATCGCGGCACGGGCTAAGGCGCTAACCGGGGCAGGATCGCTGGCCGGGCTCTGCGGAGATAACGAGCAGGCCATCAAGCACTTGGAAGAAGCCCTGCGCTTGTATGATCAACTGGGCGACAAGTCGGGGATGGTGGACGTTTTGCTCTATTTGGGAAACGCCCGAGTGGGCGGAGGCGATCTCGCATCGCAACGCGCGTTATACGAACAAAGCCTGGCGCTGTCGCGAGAACTGGATAAGAAACCCGGTATTGCCGCTAGCCTGAACAATCTGGCGACGCTGGCACAACGAGAAGGAGACTACCAGCGACCACGGCCCTTGTACGAAGAGTCGTTAGCGCTAGGTCGTGCCCTCGAATTTTCGGAGATATCGGTGACCCTCTGCCACCTGGGGCAGATCGCGCATCGAGAGGGCGATTATCAGGCGGCGGGAGGGTACTTTCGAGAGGCTTTGCTCACCGCCCGGCAAGCGCAAGACAGTCTCCGCTTCGGCTTGGGGCTGGACGGATTGGCTGGGGTCGCCGGGGCGATGGGGCAGCCGGCGCGAGCGGCCCGGCTCTATGGGGCCGTGGATGCTCTGCACTCGGCTATCGGTTTCACCTTGCAAGGGGTTAATCGCGTCGAGCACGAGCGCAACCTGGCTGCGGCGCGCGCTCAACTCGACGCCGCTAACTGGGCGGCGTCCTACTCGGCGGGCCAGGCGATGGCGCTGGACGAAGCGGTCGCCTACGCGCTGGAGGAACCCGTCGAGGACTAGCGGCGCCGGCGATGGGGCCCCACGTGCGGCGGCGCCGCGCTAGAGGAGCTTGTGATCGACGGCAAAGCGGGTGGCGGCGGCGCGCGAGGGCACGTCGAGTTTGCTGTAGATACTGCGCAGGTGGACGTTGACGGTGTGCGGGCTGAGCGCCAGTTCGCGGGCGACCTGCACATTGGTGAGCCCCTGAGCCACCAGCCGTAGCACCGCCACTTCGCGCGCCGTCAGCCCGGCGGGATATTCCCCACCAGGGCGTTCCGCCGCTGGGGCAGGTGCGCCCGAAACCGGGGCCACCGCGCCGGCAGTGGTTCCTGCCGAGTCCAATGCGTCCGCTACGGCGGCAGCCGAGTCGAGCGCCCGCCCGGCGGCCCAGGCGGCGGCCCACGTCGCGGTATCCACTTGCGCCCGGGTTGCCGCGACAGCCTGATCATAGGCGGTGCGGGCGACGAGCGGCATGGGCACGCCACGCGCCTCGCGCAACGCTTCCGCCGCACCCCACAACCGCGCAGCCTCGGCTAGCCGGCCCTGGCGCCCCGCCAGCCAGGCCGCGCATTCCAGGCCCTGGGCGATCCCCGCCGGCGTGCCGGCCACCTGCCAGATTTCCAGGCTCTCCGCCAGCCAGGCCTGGGCGCTGCGATAGTCGTCCTTGTCGGCGGCCAGGACGGCCAGGTCCCGCAATGTGAGCGCGCTGCTGTTGATGTCGCCGACATCGCGATAGAGCACCAGGCTTTCGTCCAGCAGCGCCTGCGCCTCCTCGGTACTACCCTGAGCCTGCGCCACGCCGGCCAGGTGTTGCAACGCGGTGGCGATCCCCCAGCGGTCGCCGAGGGCGCGGCGGAAGGCCAGGCTTTGTTCCAGCAGGGCGCGGGCGCGCGCCAAATCGCCCTGGCTGCGCAAAACCATGCCCAGGTTGTCGAGCACCACGGCACTACCCCAGCGGTCGCCGAGCGCCCGGTCCAACGCGAGGCTCTCTTCGAGGAGCCGCCGGGCCTCGGCGTACGCGGCCTGATTCCAGGCCACCACGCCGAGATTCAACAGGGCATTGGCGACGCCCCATTGATCGCCCAGACTTCGCCGCAGCGTTAAGCTCTCCGTATGGAGTGTGCGCGCCTGCGGAAAATCGCCCTGGCTACGTGCCACCAGGCCCAGCGTGTTGAGGGCATTGGCCTGTCCTGCCGGATCGTTGAGTGCCCGATGCAGCGCCAGGCTCTCCTGGCTATACGCGGTGGCGGTGCCGTAATCGCCCTGACCCCAGGCGAGCACCCCCGCACCATGCAGAGCACGGGCGCGGGCGGCGGTCAGAGTCGCGTCTTTCCGGGCGGGTTCTACTGCGCCGGCCTGGCTCAGCACCGCGCTAAGTTGCGCCCGGCCCTCGCTATAATACCCCCGGATATACCAGAACCGCCACAGCGCACCGGCCAGCCGCAGGCCGCTCTCGATTTGCTTCTGGTTCTGGGTCCAGGCCAGAGCACTGCGCAAATTGTCGTGTTCGGCGTCGAGCCGCGCCAACCAGCGCTCCTGAGGGGCGCCTTTCAGCAAGGGCTCGGCCTCCTCGGCGAGCGCCAGAAAGTAGCCGGCATGCTGAGTCTGCACGGCTTCGCTCTCGCCACTCGCAGCCAACCGCGCCCAGGCATGTTCCTGAATCGTCTCCAGCATACTAAAGCGGGGTTCGTCGTCGGCCGTGCCGAGCTCCGGCTGGTGCCTGCGCAGCAGGCTCTTATCCATCAGAGAGATCACCCCGTCGAGCACGTCGATGACAAGGGGTGCGAGGTTGGTCGTGTCCGGATTGCAGACAGCGGTGATCGCATCCAGCGTAGCGCCGCCGCGGAAGACGGCCAGCCGCTGGAACAGGCGTTGTTCCGGCGCAGAGAGCAGATCATAGCTCCAGTCGATGGCGGCCTGGAGCGTTTGCTGGCGCACGGGCCGGTCGCGCCCACCGCCGGTCAGCAGCGTCAGGCGATGCTGCAGGCGGGCTAACAGAGCGGGCGGCGAGAAGAGCTTGATCCGCACGGCGGCCAGTTCGATCGCCAGCGGCAGCCCGTCCAGCCGGGCGCAGATCTCGGCCACCGCGGGGGCGTTGTCGTTGGTGACCTGGAACTCGGGTTGGACGGTGCGGGCCCGTTGGATAAACAGCGCCACTGCCTCATATTGCGACAGCGCTGCCAGTTCCGGCAGCGGTTGCGTGCGTGGTAACTGCAGCGCCGGCACCGGGAACTCTTGCTCGTTGTGCAGGTGAAGAACGGCGCGACTGGTCACCAGCATCTTCACGCCGGAGGCCGGCTCCAAGAGTGCACTCACCGGGAGGGCGGCATCCACAACCTGCTCGAAATTGTCGAGCAACAGCAGCATCTGGCGGTCCCGCAAATACGCGTGCAGGCTCTCGATGAGTGGTTGCCCGGCCACTTCCCGCACGCCCAGGGTGGCCGCGATCGTGGAAATGACGAACTCGGCCTGGCTAATCGGCGCCAGATTCACGAAGAAGACGCCGTCGGGAAACTCGTCGAGGAGGTCTAGCCCGACCTGCAGCGCCAGGCGCGTCTTGCCGATCCCGCCGGGGCCGCTCAGCGTCACCAGCCGGATATCATCGCGTTGCAGCAGCGTGCGCAGCGCCTGCACCTGCGCTTCCCGCCCGACCAGCGCCGTGAGCGGGGTGGGGAGGTTGTGGTGCGGCGCGCCGAGAGTGCGCAAGGGTGGGAACTCCGCCGCCAGCCCCGGCGCGACGAGTTGGAAAATACGCTCCGGTGCGCTGAACTCGAATAGCTGATAGATCCCCAGATCCCGCAGTTCTACACCGGTGGGCAAATGGCCGAGGATCAATTCATGGCTCGCCAGCGATACGAGAACCTGGGCACCATGCGCGGCGCCTAGCAACCGGGATGCACGGTTCAACGGCGGGCCAAAATAGTCACCGTCGCGCTCTTCGGGCGTGCCGGTGTGCAGCGCCATGCGCACCTGCAAAGGTCCTTCCGCCCCCCAGTCATCGGCAAGGATAGCTTGCTGCGCGGCCAGGGCCGCGGCCAGGGCATCCGGCGCACGGGTAAAGGCGGCATAGAAGGCGTCGCCGCCGGTCTTGAACACATAGCCGCCGTGGGCGGCCAGGATTTGGCGCAGGATGGCGTCGTGCCGGCGGAGGGTGGCCTGCATGGCCGTGGGGTTGCGTTCCCAGCGCTGGGAACTGCCGGCAATGTCGGTGAAGAGGAAGGTGACGGTCCCGCTTGGCCGATCGGTCATAGTGTGTTCCCTGTGGGTGAGCCAACAGGCGCTAGGCGAGAGGTGCCGCCGTAGGAGAGTATAGCACAGCGCGGTCGCTGCTACAACAACCCGCGCCCTGCTTGCCCAGATTCCGTCCAACAGGCTATATGTCCAAGGGTGGTCAGAAGATACGCCCTATTGCCCGTCAGGTACGGACTCATTCTGGACATAGGCGATCGCCTGCTCGATAGTCATCGCCTGGCCCGCGCTGCGCGCCGCTTCGTAGACATCGTCGCCCAGTAATTCACGCGCGGTGGAGAGTGTCTGTTCATAATGGTGGCGCTTCGCCGGCTCGAACACCTGGCTTGCCGCTTCCAGCAATAGCTCCGCGGCCCCCAGTAATTTGCCAATCCGCCATCCCTCCGCAATCCTGCGATCCTCTCCACAAGTATGGGTACCTGCAGCAGAGACCATGGCGTTGCCGGCAGGCGAGGATCCAGCGGGGTCCCCACGAAATGCGGACCCTCGCCATCCAGGACACGTTGCATGCGGAACCGGTTGTGCCCGGTTGGCGCTTGCCGGTGGCGGATGTATTTCGTCCCCGAGCATTCTGCCCTCAGTAGTCGCTCCAACGGCCCGTAATGTTCGTGCGCCTCGGATAATTCGCGGATAGCCGGTGGCTGACTTACTTTCCCGGCGAGTGGTGGGAAGCGGTATAGTCGAGCGACCCGCCGCTGTTTCGGATCCCTCTGATCCATGCCTCCCGCCTTCAGAGTTTAGCTACATTGCTGCCTCAGCGAACTCTCCTGTCACGCTTTCTTCGGCTCGGTGACCGGCTCCTCATGTTCGTGGGCGGGTTGCGGGTGCTCCATCACCGCCGGGTGGTCCGCGCCGAGCATCCGGGCGAGGCGCTTGTTGCCCACCTTGCGCTGCATCACCGTCATTTGTTCGGCGCGTTCGCGGGCGCCGGCACGGGCGAGATAGTGGGGGCGGCGGTGGGCAGGCGCGCCGCCCGCTTGCTCATGGTGCTGCGGCCCGCCCGCTTTGCCGGGGGCGAGGGTTTCGTCCTGCGGGACCGGCGCCACGATGGCCTTGTCCGATTCTTCGCAGTGAGTCTTGGCCTTGTCCATTGCATTTGCTCCTCTACACGCGCGAATGCGCGGTTGATTCTTCGTATTCGATTGCCGTCAGCAGACGCCGGGCGCGCCAGACCAGATCCTCGTCCGTGCTCGCCAGGGCCAGCACCCGCGCGAGACAGTCCACTGCGGCGCAGGGCTGCCCGCCGGCCCGGTAGGCGCGGGCCAGGGCCAGCAGCACCTCCGGGCAATCGGGCCACCGCCGCCGCACGGCGGCGAACGCCTCCCGTGCCCGTTCCGCCTGCCCCGCCCGGCTGTAGGCGATGCCCAGACCGATCACAGCGTGCGCGTGCTGCGGGGCGAGGGCGACGACTACCTCGAAGGCCCGCACCGCTTCGTCGTAGCGCCCCTGCATGAGATAGGCGACGCCGAGCAGATAGCGCGCTGGGATGTAGTAGGACTCGCACGCCAGCGCCTTGCGGAGCAGCGTGACCGCCCGCGCCAGATCTCTGCGCCGGATGCAGCCAAGGCTCAGGGCGGTCGCGGTCTCAGCGTCATCCGGCGCGCACGGCCACTCGGCAGTTCGCTTGCCTTCGTCCCCTGCTTCCACCCGCCCATGCAGCGCTTGCGGCGATAAGCTACAGTGATTGCACGCAAGGGGATTGAATTCGACCCAGCGCATGCTAGATGCCTCGGACACCTTGAGCATAACAACGCCACTGTCGATCCTGGCCTGATTGTTATCCACATGTGTCTCCTAATGGCTCACACCACGATTGAGTTAGTCCTCACTCAGCTTCAGCCAAACGGATTCAGCGCATCAGCAATACTGATTTACTAGTCTTGTACGTTCTTATGCAACACTAATATGCCATCTTCAACTGTGTACCTTCCTGACTCAAGATCCTTGGCAAATCGCTGTAACCAGGCACGAAAGCTAGGTGCTAGTTTCTCGCGTGTATCCATGGTGTGCCAGTAGGCAATAATTTGCCCCACTTTGCCCTTCGCTGGAGGATCAAGATCCAAACACCGATAATCTCCGGCTCCATTATGCGCCACTGGTATCCACTTGGGATTCCACCACATGGGACGTACTGGACCGTGTGGAGTACCAGTATTGTCACCAAAGCCTCCTGAGTCCAGTACTTTATCCAAGGTCTGCCATTCCAGAACCATGTATTCTAAAGGAAGCAACTGCCAGTCCCCTAGGAGCTCTGCGGCGCTCCCTAGTTGCCCGTTATGAATCCGATAGGAGGCTCGAACATCGTCAGGAAATTTGATGCCCATTGCATCCTCTGCTTTCCGGATCTCCGCATCTGTGGCACCGGGTTGCAGATCGTTCCGGATTTCCAGTATATTCGCGATTAGCCAAGTCTCAATCTGTTTCCATATCTCTTCCATTTTCTACCTCCTTATTCGAAACCCACAATCTTGAAGTAGTACTCAGTTTTCATGGCATCCTTTTTTAATTCAGGGATAGTAATCTTCTTCGCGCTATTTGGATACTCAACAGTTGCCTTTGCTAACCTCGATCCTCCGCTCTGATTAATGCTACTCTCTAGAGGCCAGAGATTAGGAACATCATCATCTCCACCAAATTGAATCTCTCTTACATGGTCGCCTTGCATGCCATCAAGGGTCGGAACAAAACCATATTTTCTCAACGGTCTGTTTATCTTGCCTCCTCCAGGCGTCTTCGCTACCTTGAGTGGGCCGACGATTGCTCCCTGTGCTACCCGGTACATGGATGCGATTCCAATAGTCTCTCCATCTGCAAGCGTTCCACCCTTATGTGGTTCATAGGATTCTACCTTCGTTCCGGTCTCATCTTTTTGGCCTTTTGTATAGAGTGCCTTCAGGACTGATTGTGATCTCGGTTTATTAATCACCCCGCCAAAGTAGAGCGTTGGGTACTTGGCCGAAGGAGGCTTGGCC
>CBJNAR010000163.1:0-6959 GCA_966434075.1 uncultured bacterium | reverse complement strand
CCGTGTAGGTCTCTGTGGGCCTGATGCTCGGCTTCACTTTGGCCATACTTAAGCCCTCGCCATCCGCTGGCTGTGGAAGGCTCAAAGCAAGGCCCGTGCCAGCCAGCCGGGTCCGCCAGTTGCGCCATCGCCGTGGTCCACGACTACGAATCGCTGTTCGCGGGCGACCAGGAATGGCTGGAGCGCGCGGCGGCGGTGGCGTCGCGGACGATGGACTTTGTGAGCTTCCTGGACGAGGGGGCGCAACTCCCGGCGGGCGCGCTGCGCCGGGCGCGCCCGGTGGGGCCGGTGACGTACCATAGCTTCTGCCAGAGCACCAATGTGCTGGGCCTGGGGCGCGCGCCGCGCCGGATCATCCGCGACGTGCTGGGGCTGGAGCTGATCGAGTTGCCGGAGGGCACGGTCTGTTGCGGCTTTGGCGGCTCGACCTCGGCCACGCGCCCGGAGGTGGCGGCGCGTATCCTGGAGCGCAAGCTGGCCAACGTGCGCGCGACGGGGGCGCGCATCCTGGTCACGGATAACCCCGGCTGCATCCTGCACCTGCGCGGCGGCGTGCGCGCCCAGCACCTGCCGGTTCACGTCTTGCATATCGCCGAACTGGTAGCGGCGCACCTGCCGGCGCAACCGGGGGGCTAGGAGTCGCCTGCATGCATATCCTGGCCGACGTGGTGGGGCTGATCCTGCTCGGAGTCGTGCTGCTCGACGCCTTTGAGACAATCGTGCTGCCGCGGCGAGTCTCGCGGCGCTTCCGCCTGACGCGCCTGTTCTACCGCTACACCTGGCGGGGCTGGGTGGGCGCGGTGCGCCGGGTGCTGCCCGAAGGCTGGCGCGAAGATTATCTGGGCGTCTACGGCCCGCTCTCGCTGCTGCTGTTGCTTGGCCTGTGGGCCACCGGCCTGATTCTGGGCTTCGCCCTGCTGCAGTGGGGCCTGGGTTCCGCCTTGAGCGCGCCCGACGCACACCCCGATTTCGGCACCGACCTCTACTTGAGCGGCACGACCTTCTTTACCGTGGGCTTCGGCGATGTGGTGCCGCGCGGCGGCGAAGGCCGGCTGGTCGCGGTGGTCGAAGGCGGCATGGGCTTCGCCTTTCTCGGCGCGGTCATTGGCTATCTGCCGGTGCTCTACCAGGCGTTCTCCCGGCGCGAAGTCAGCATCACGCTGCTGGATGCGCGCGCCGGGTCGCCGCCGACAGCGCTGGAATTGCTGCGCCGCCACTGCCCCGGCAACGATCTGGAGGCCATCGGGGGCTTTATGCAGGACTGGGAGCGCTGGGCGGCGGAGTTGCTCGAAAGCCACCTGTCCTACCCGGTGCTGGGCTACTTCCGCTCCCAGCATGACAACGAGTCCTGGCTGGCCGCGCTGACGATGATCCTCGATTCCTGCGCCCTGGTCATGGCGGGCGGCGACGGCCCGGCGGCGCGGACGGCGCGGCTCACCTTTGCCATGGCCCGCCACGCCGCGGTCGACCTGGCGCAGGTCTTCGATACGCCGCCGCGCCCGCCCGCGCGGGATCGCCTGCCCCCGGCGGACCTGGCGCACCTGCGCGAGGCGCTGGTCGCCGCGGATGTATCCCTCAAGACCGGTCCCGCCGTGGACGAGAAACTGGACCACCTGCGGCGCATGTACGAGCCGTATGTGAACGCGCTGGCCGAACACCTGCAGGTCGCGCTGCCGCCCTGGCTGCCCGCCGCCGACGCCCACGACAACTGGCGCACCGCGGTCTGGGAGCGCTACGACGGGATCTCCGTCGTGTAGGACGCGGTGCCCGCGCGCCAGAGAGCCGATCAAGTAGTCCCCCTGTGCTTGACCAGGGGCGGGGTTAGCCGGCGCGCTTGGCCGTTGTCCCTTAGAACGCCCAAACGGGATGAGTGGCACACGTCTTGATCAGTGCCTAGCCGTGCCGGCCAAGCATTTGCCGCGCGGGCCAACCAGGCTGCACCGGCTGCCCGCCCGATTCGGGCCCGGATCGCGCGGCGGGCAGCGGGTCGTCTGAACGGCGGGGCCGCCGGCCTTCCTCCCGCTGGGCGCGCGCATGCATAGGTGGAACTTTGCGCCCGCGGGGGTTTGTTAGGCGCGCACCGGCAGTAGTTTGCACAGATTACCAGCGCGATACAAGGAACGGGGATCTAACACATCGAGAGGAGAATCGGCCCTACCGGCTAGTGAGCACAGTCGCGTGCCACTGCTGAGGGCGGTGGAACAATACTATGGCAACAGATACACCTGCACGCCCGGCCCCTCATGTGGCGCCGGCCTTTGATATCTTGAAGTATGAGCGGCACCCGCTGAACGCGATCTTCGAGCCGAGCTCGGTGGCCGTTATCGGCGCTAGCGAAAAGCCCGGCTCGGTCGGACGGACCATCCTCTGGAACCTGATCAGCAGCCCCTTCGGCGGCACGGTCTACCCGGTCAACATAACCAGACCGAGCATCCTGGGCGTGAAAGCCTATTCGGATCTGGCGGCAATCCCCGACGCGGTTGACCTGGCGGTAATTGTCACTCCCGCCCGTACCGTGCCCGGCATTATGGCTGAGTGCGTCGAGAAGGGTGTCAAAGGGGTTATCGTCATCTCCGCGGGGTTTAAGGAGATCGGACCCGACGGGGTAGAGTTGGAACAGCAAGTACTCGCCCAGGCGCGGCGGGGCAACATCCGGGTGGTGGGGCCGAACTGCCTGGGAGTAATGCGGCCCCCGGCGGGGCTGAACGCCACCTTTGCCAGCGGCATCGCCCGTTCGGGCTCGGTCGGCTTCATCAGCCAGAGTGGCGCCCTGCTCACGGCGGTGCTCGACTGGAGCCGGCGCGAGAACGTCGGCTTCTCGGCGTTTGCATCCCTGGGCTCGATGCTGGATGTGGGCTGGGGCGACCTGATCTACTACCTGGGCGACGACCCGCACACCCGCTCCATTGTCATTTACATGGAGACCATCGGGGATGCCCGCTCGTTCCTCTCCGCGGCGCGGGAGGTGGCGCTCACCAAACCGATTATTGTGATCAAGCCGGGGCGCACCACGCAGGGTAGCCAGGCCGCCGCCTCGCACACCGGGTCGCTCACCGGATCGGACGAGGTGCTGGCGGCGGCGTTCAGCCGTGTCGGCGTGCTGCGCGTGGACACGATAGCCGAGCTCTTCTACATGTCCGAGGTCCTGGGGAAGCAGCCTCTGCCCAGCGGCCCGCGCCTGACGATTGTTACCAATGCGGGCGGACCGGGAGTGCTGGCGACCGACGCCCTGATCACGGGCGGGGGGACGCTGGCTCAGTTATCCGCCGAGACCTTGACCGCCCTGGACGGCATACTCCCGGCCGCCTGGAGCCATAACAACCCGGTGGATATCCTGGGGGATGCCTCGCCGGAGCGCTATGCCGCGGCGCTCGCGACGACCGCGCAGGACTCCAACAGCGACGGCCTGCTGGTGATCTTGACACCCCAGGCGATGACCGATCCGACCGCGACGGCGGAGCAGCTTCGCCCCTACGCCCAGATCGCGGGAAAGCCTGTGCTGGCGAGTTGGATGGGCGGGGAGGAGATTGAGCCGGGCGAGGGAGTCTTGCGCGCCGCCAACATCCCCAACTTCCCCTACCCCGATACGGCGGCGCGCATGTTCAATTATATGTGGCGCTACAACGACAATCTGCGCGCGCTCTACGAGACCCCGGTATTACCCGCAGACGCGGGTAGCTCGATGAATCGCGAGCAGGCCCGGCAAATCATCGACACGGTACGCGGCGAGGGCCGGACTCTCCTGACCGAGTTCGAGTCGAAGCAACTGCTGGCGGCCTACGACATCCCGGTGGTCGAGACCCGCGTCGCAACGAGCGCCGATGAGGCCGTGGGGTGCGCCGAAGCGATGGGCTACCCGGTGGTACTCAAGGTCTACTCACGCACGATCACCCACAAGACCGACGTCGGCGGCGTGCAGCTCAATCTCACGGATGCGGCGGAGGTGCGCGCGGCCTACCAGGCCATCGCAGAGTCGGTACGCGCTCGCGCCGGTGCGGAGCACATGGAGGGCGTGACGGTGCAGCCGATGATCCAGTGGACGGGCTACGAGCTAATCATCGGGTCGAGCATCGACCCGCAGTTCGGGCCGGTGTTGCTGTTCGGGATGGGTGGGCAGCTTGTCGAGGTATTCAAGGACCGCGCGCTAGCGCTCCCGCCGCTCAACTCAACTCTGGCGCTGAGAATGATGGAATGCACCCGGATCTATGCGGCGCTGCAAGGAGTCCGCGGACGGCGACCCATAGACCTGCAAGGCTTGCAGCAACTGCTGGTGCGGTTTAGTCAGTTAGTGGTCGAGCAGCGGATGATAAAGGAGATCGACATCAACCCGCTGCTGGCCTCACCGGACCGCCTGATCGCGCTGGATGCGCGGGTGGTGTTGTACGAGCCCGGCGTCGATGAAGCCAATGTGCCGCCGCTTGCCATCCGGCCGTACCCGCTTCAGTATGTGCAGCAGTGGACGGCAAAGGACGGCCTGCCGCTTGTCATCCGGCCGATCCGCCCGGAGGACGAGCCGCTGATCGTGAAGTTCCACGAAAAACTGTCGGAGCAAACGGTGTACCGGCGCTATTTCCAGCATCTGCGTTTGTCCGACCGCATCCGGCACGAGCGGCTAACGCGCATCTGCTTCAACGACTATGACCGGGAGATCGCGCTGGTGGCCGAGCACACCGATCCTGCCACGGGGGCGCGTGAAGTGGCGGGCATGGGGCGCCTCAGCAAGTCGCGCACGGCCAATACCGCGGAGTTCGCGGTGCTGGTGGCCGATGCCTACCAGCGGCGCGGCATCGGCACCGAACTACTACGCAGGCTGGTGCAGATCGGCCGCGATGAGAAGCTAAGCCGGATCACCGGCGACATTCTGCTAGAAAACTCCGGCATGGTGCGTGCCAGCCGGAAGGTGGGCTTCCAGATCCGCAGCCACGCGGGCGACGGGACCGTGGAAGCCTATATAGACCTTGGGGACGAGGCGCGCCCCGCTCCCGAGGGTGCATCTCCGGCCTGATAGGCGGCTTCCCCGATTCTGATGGGTGGCAAGGACCGGTCAGTAGCGGTCTCTCTAACTCAAAAGCACGGTGGCCGCCCTCTGAGTACAAGCAAACAAGTCCTGTGGCATAGATATACCTCTTCCCGCGGAACTTATTTGCTTGTACTCAGCGATGCTCCCAGGCGAGGCGCACGCCGAGGGCTAGCAGCAACAGCCCCGTCACCCGCTCCAGCCGTTGCCGCACCGCGGGCCGCATCAGCATGTCGCTGAGCCGGCTGAGGAAGTAGGCGTAGGTGGAGAGCCAGACCAGGCCCAGGGTGATGTGGATCCCGGCCAGCAGCAGCGATTTCAGCAGCACCGCGTCGCCGGGCACCATGAACTGCGGTAGCAGGGTCAGATAGAACAGGGCCACCTTGGGGTTGAGCACATTGGTCAGCAGGCCCTGCGTGTAGGCCCGCCGCCAGACCTGCCGGCCACTGCCGGCCTCTGTAGGAGCTTCCGCGTGCGCCGCTGCCGCTAGGTGGCCCTTGCCGAATAGTGACCGCAGCCCGATAAACACCAGGTACGCGGCCCCGATCCACTTAACGATCTCGAAGGCGAGCGCCGATTCGTTGAGGATCGCCGACAGGCCCAGCCCCGACATCGTGGCGTGGACCATCAGCCCCGTCGAAATGCCGAGCGTGGTGGCCAGGGCGGCGGGTCGCCCGTGACTGAGCGTGTTTTTCGTGACCAGCGCGGTATCCGCGCCCGGCGTGATCGTCAGCACCACCGCCAGCCCAAGGAACATGAGAATATGGGGATCCATGCGCGCCTTTCCTGTACTACTTCCGCTATGAGTGACTAATGCGAGCAATTATACCCGTCGTCCCGGCATTATGCAATGATAAGCCGCCGGGGAAGATACTATACATATCCCTTGAATGGGAGTCGGAGCCCTACGGCGGATACTATGATGCATCCTGGAACCTGTACCCGCGCTACGACGTGCCGGCGATCCTGCACGAGGCGGCGGCGGCGTACCTGGCGGCCCACCGGCCCCTGTCTGTGGCGCTGGGCCGCATCGACGGACCGCCGGCGGAGGTGGCGGAGGCGTAGCAGGCGGATCGCGCATTGCAGGGAACGGGCAGATCAGGTAAACTACTCGCGGACCTGTGCGGCCCGCCGCGCTTGCGGGGTGGGGCACGGGCCAGGGCGGCCGGTGTTTGCTTGTTGGTGGGCCGCAGACGAGAGAGGACCCCAGCGCAAGCAGCATGAGAGTCGTGCACACGGCCATCCGGTATCCCCCCGCGCTCGGCGGAGTGGAGTCTTATGTCGCGGATCTCTGCCAGGGCCTGCATCGGCAGGGCCACGAGGTGCGCGTCTATACGTCGGACCTGGCCCAGCACCAGCGGGCGGTGCGCCTGCCCGCCGAGGTGCCGCGGCGGGTGAACCGCGGCGTGCGCGTGCGCCGGTTGCCGGCCCTATATCTGCCGGGTATCGCCGGGCACCCGTTGTTGCCCGCCCTGCCGGAACTGCTGCTGCGCGCGCCCGCCGATGTAATCCATGGCCACTGCTTCTACTACTGCACCGCCGATTTCCCCGCGGCGGTGGCCCGGCTGCGGCGCGTCCCGTTCGTACTCAATCCCTATTTCTATGTTATCCCCACCGCCAAATGGGGGGCGTACCGGCGCACTGTCGGACGCCTGACCATGCGCGCCGATGTCACGGTCGTGATCTCTCCGTTTGAGCAGCGGCTGATCGAGCAGGCCGGCTTCCGGGTGCGCCGCTTCGAGATGGTGCCGCCTGCGGTGGATGCGCCCGCGTTCGCCGGCCCCCGTGATGCCGCCTTCCTGGCGCGGTTCGGCCTCGACGGGTGCCGGCACCAGATCGTGCTATTCGTGGGCCGGGTGAGCCGGGATAAGGGCATTGACTTGCTGATCGCGGCGGCGCAGACGGTCGTGCGCGCGGAGCCGGAGGCGCGTTTTCTGATTGT
>CBJNAR010000162.1:0-6975 GCA_966434075.1 uncultured bacterium | reverse complement strand
ATCGCCTTCGGCGGCTTCGAGCAACTGCTGGCGCTGTTCACCCTGACCCGCCTGGGCATGGACGCCGCCGACAACGCGCTGGTGTTTGTCTTTGTCGGCCTGATCGTCGTCGCCATCCAGGGCGGGCTGCTGGGGCGCTGGAGCCGCAAGTGGGGCGACCGCAAGCTGATTTACCTGGGCCTGGGTGCCCTGGCGCTGGGCCTGGCGCTCACCGCGCTGACGCCGCACGACCCGGTGCCCTGGTACTCGCAGGCGCGGGTGCAAACGGAACTGCACTCGCAGCAGACGCAACCCGGCAGCGCAACCGAGCAGTTGCCCGTTGCGCTCCCGGCGGATAGCGACCGGGGCTGGGGTGGGCTGGCCTGGTTGCTGGTCGCCATGATCCCGGCCTCGATTGGCGGGGCCGTGCTACAACCCAGCATCAACAGCCTGCTGACCAAGCAGATCAGGGCCGATGAGCGGGGCGGCATCCTGGGCGTTAGCACGGCCTTCCTCAGCGGCGCCAACGCGCTCGCCCCGCTGATCGGGGGGGCGATCTTCCAGATCATCGGGCCGAGTGCGCCCTTCTGGGCCTGGGCTGGGATCATGGCCGTGCTGCTGCTGGTGACGTTGTGGGCGATCAAGCCTGGCGGTGAGTCGGCCCCGGTGCCCATGACGGCATAGCCGGTCGGCCGGTGGGATCACGGCGGAGGGATCTTCCCACGGGAAGATCCCTCCGCTTTGCGGGTGCGTCGGGCTGCTCTCCGCCGCCCACTAGGGGCCGGGTGCGGTGCCGGCGGGGGCCGCGGGCCGCGCCGCGTTCCCGAGTTGGGCCGTTCCCCCTTTTGCCGCGCGCCGGCCCGCCCGCTGCGCCAGCACGATAAACCCGCCCACCCCGGCGATACAGAGCCACCCCACCCAGTCCTGCAGGGCGATTAGCGGCGCGTTCGCCTGACCAAGCGGCACGCTGGCCACCACTATGGTTTGCTGCGCGGTCGGCGCCACCGCGCGGCTGACGATGCGCCCGGTGGGGTCGATCACGGCCGAGTCATACCGGCTGTCGGCTTTGATCAACGTGACCCGGTTCTCGACGGCGCGCAGGGCCAGGTTGGTGTATTGTTTCTCTGCCAGACCGGGCCAGTCGTTGGACGGCACGGCGATGAGCCGGGCGCCGCCGGCTGTGATTTTGCGGGCGGTGTCGGTGAAATTCAGGTCGTAGCAGATGATGATGCCGATTGGGCCCAGGTTAGTCTGCAAAGTGGGGTAGGTGCCGCCGGTCAGGCTCGTCTCGCCGAGCCACACCACCGGGTGATCCTTCCCGTAGGGTCCCTGGAATGTGCCGTCCGGGGCGATCAATATGGCTTCATTGCGCCAGCCGGCCGCGCTGTGCGCTCCGTAGCCCAGGGCCAGGTACACGCCGGTCTCGCGCACCAGGGCGCGCAATTGCGCGGTGTGGCTCACCTGCGGGTCAAAGGCCAGCGCGCCTTCCGGCCAGACCACCAGTTGCGCGCCCTGCGCCGCGGCTTGCCGGGTTTGTCCGATGAGCTTTTGTAGCTGAAGCTCACTGCTGGGGCTGTCTGCCGGCTGCACCGCCGCCACACGGATACTCGGGCCGGGGGCGGCGGCCTGGCCCAGCAGGCTCAGGCTGAGCGCCACCCAGGCCAGCAGAACAGCCGCCACGCCGATCCCCCAACGCCTTGCGAACCCGGCGCTTATGCCGGTCATGGGCGCGTCGAGCGACCGGCGCCGGTCTATCAGGGCGATCACGCAGGCGCCCACCGCATAGTTTACCAGCATGACCAGCAGGCTCAGACCGTAGATGCTGAACAGGCCCACCGGTTGCAGCAACCACGGCTGGTCATACAGCGCGTAGGCCACAAAGCCGCCGGTGCCGATGACCGGCAGGAAGCCGCGCATTGCCTCGATCCCCACCCAGACCACGGCGCCGTGCAGCACCAGCCAGCGATAGCCCGTGCGCTCGTGGAACACGCGATCCCCGTTGCTTAGCAGTGTGGCGATGACCCCGACGATCAACGGCAGCCACTCCATAAACCAGACCGTGCCGGCAAACATCGGCCCGAAGTAACCCCAGAAGAAGCCGCCGATCATGACGCCGTAGGCCAGGCCGCTCGCCCGCGAGGGCAGCACCCGGAATTGCGCGACAATGCCCGGCACGAACCCCATCCAGATGAGCGGCCAGAGATTATAGGGTGGAAATGCCAGCGTGATCAGGATGCCGCTCAGCGCCGCCAGACCCAACCCGGCCCCAGCGCGGCCGGCGATGCGTAGCCGTGGATTCATAGGTTCCCTCGCCTTTCCTCACTGCTGCCGGTAGGCCAGGATGCGAACAACGCGTGCGCGGACGGGAGCGGGCGCCCCGGCATGGAATTCGCCCAGGTGATTCTAGCAACCGAGAGTTGTGGGAGAGGTTGCGGGAGGTTGCAGTTTTGTGGCAAGATCTCTTATCATCCGGTGGCGCCCGGTTTCGCTGGGGCGCCTGACCCCGGATCAGAGGGGCCGCCGTAGCCGAGCTGCCGGCCATGGGCCGATAGCAAGCGGTATCGCCTTTGGTTGCCGATATGGCGGCCCGCTTGCCCCCGCGTGCTGAACCGTGTGCATGGCCCACCTGTACTATAAGGGTGACTTCTACGCACAGCAGGTGCCGCGGACCACCGGGCGCATCGATCCCCCACGGAGGTCTATGGAACTGACGGCTTCCGAGGCGCCAATAGCCCTGGTGCCGCATAGCAGCGTGTGGCGCGGCGCCCTCATGCGGCTCTTGCACAATAAGTTAGCGATGGCGGCCATCGGCGTGATGCTGGCCTTTATCCTCGTCGCCGCGTTTGCCCCGCAACTGGCCCCGCATCCGTACGACTACCAGAGCCGCGCCCGCCCCGACCGGGGCAACGGCGGCCTGGACTTGCCGCCGATCTGGGTCCAGACCGGCGATCCGCTGACCAGCGGCAAGCCCGGCTTCTGGTTGGGCACCGACAGCCTGGGCCGCGACACCTTGAGCCGGGTGATCTACGCCTCGCGCATTTCCATCCCCACCGGGTTCATTCCGCTGCTGTTTACCCTGCCGTTCGGGATCGGGGTGGGCCTGGCGGCCGGCTACCTGGGAGGTCGGGTCGACCAGTGGCTGATGCGCCTGACCGATACGATATTCGCGATCCCGCAACTCCTGCTGGTGGTCCTGGTGGCGTTCATTCTGCGCCCCACGCCGCTCGCCGAACCGCTGCAGGGCATGGTGCCGGTCTTCCTGGCCCTGGCGCTGACCGGGTGGGTTACACTGGCCCGGCTGGTGCGCGGGCAGGCGCTGACCCTGAAAGAGGAGGAGTTCATCGTGGCCGCGCGCGCCGTGGGGATGTCGCCCGCGCGGATCATGTTCCGCTACCTGCTGCCCAACATGGCCGGCCCGCTGATCACGACGGCGGCGTTGTCTATCCCTCTGTTTATCGAATCCGAAAGCGGCTAAGACCCCTTGCTTCAGCAATGGGGATACAGCCGCCCCTACGCAGTAGGTGTGATCGGAACCAGTAGCAAGATTTGTGCTGGTACCGGTAATTGTAACACACATAAAAGTGTAGTAAAATTCCGGTATGCGCAAGACATTTCTGTATCGGATTAATCCGACTAAAGCACAGGCTACCCGGCTAAGCAAAAACCTGGAAGAATGCCGATGGGTTTATAACCAGCTTCTGGCGCAACGTGAGGCTTACTGGACTGAAGCCGGTATTTCCGTCAGTATGTACGCGCAACATCAGTATTTGCCGTTTCTCAAAGAAGACCGTCCTAGCCTTAGGTGTGTGCATAGCCAAGTGTTGCAGAACGTATCTGAACGGCTCGACCTAGCATTCCAGGCATTCTTCCGCCGAGTCAAATCCGGTGAAAATCCGGGCTACCCTCGCTTTCGTGGATACGGTCGCTACGATAGCATTACTTACCCGCAGTACGGAAACGGGGCCAAAATCTCTGGTAGCCAACTGCAATTGAGCAAAATTGGCAATGTACCGATCATTTTGCACCGTCCGCTGGAGGGGACGCCCAAGACTGTCACAATTCGGCGCTCTTCCACTGGGAAGTGGTATGCAACCATTTCTTGCGAATGGGAACCGACCCCGTTGCCGGGGTGCCCTAATCAGGTGGGCATTGATGTTGGGCTTGCCAGTTTTGCCACCTGCTCCGATGGCGAAGTGATCGACAATCCGCGCTTTTTCCGCACCGAGGAACGGGCGCTGGCAAAGGTACAACGCAAGCACGCGAAATTGGAAAAGGGTAGTCCGGCTCGGCGCAAGCACCGTAAAGTCGTTGCTCGCGTCCATGAGCGGATTAAGTTCCGGCGCCATAACTTCACGCACCAGCACAGCCGAAAAATAGTAAATCACAACGGACTGATCGCTGTGGAAGACCTCAGCATCAACAAAATGCTGCACAACCACTGTCTTGCCAAAAGCATCAGCGACGCGGCGTGGGCCAGTTTCAGTCAATTGCTTTCCGTCAAGGCAGCATGGGCCGGGCGGAAATACATCGCTGTAAACCCGGCCTACACTTCTCAGACATGCAGCCAATGTGGGCACCGACAGAAAATCCCGTTGTCTGAACGGGTATTCGATTGTCCGTGCTGCTGTTTGCATATAGATCGCGACCTGAACGCTAGTTTGAATATTCTTGCTCTGGGATTACAGAGCATCGGTACTCAATCCGTAGAAGCCCCTGGCTTTAGCCACGGGGAGTAATCACCGTCACGGAGATCATCCTGGAGTACATGGGCGTGAGCGCCCGGCTGCCGTATCCCACCTGGGGCGGCATGATCGCCGCGGAGAATCTGCTCCGCGACGTGTCGATCAACGTGATCTGGCCCCCGGCGGTGTGCATGACCCTCATCTCGCTGGCGTTCGTGTTCATCAGCGACGGGTTGCGCGACGGGCTCGACCCGCGCGAGGGCTAACCACCGGCCCCGCGCCGCCCCCCGCCGTAGCGGGGATCGCCGCCATAAACACGGCGCCCGGATCAGCTTTTCACGGCGATCCGGGCGCTGTTTGTCTGTCTGCGGTGGGTGAGCTACTTCAGCAGCAGGCCCCCGTCCACCACCACTCGGTGCGCACGGGCGGGCAAACAAAAACCCCGACCGGAATACGGTCGGGGTTAATGGGGCGGAAGCGACGGGATTCGAACCCGCGATCTCAGCCTTGACAGGGCTGCATGTTAGGCCGCTACACCACGCCTCCAGGGACGGTTGCGGCAGTATCATATCATATTTACTCGCCAGTGTCAAGGTTGGCCGGTTGCCGTGCCAGGGTGTTTTTCGGTACAATAGTCGCATATATGTTCGCCTGCGACCGGGGCGGGAAACCGCCGCCCGGCACCCAGCAAAGGATGCCGTTATCCCTATGACCAAGACAATGCAGACGCCTGTAGAGTTTGCCGCCCCTGCCGCCCCGCCGGAGCCGGATACCCT
Organism: uncultured bacterium; assembly: GCA_966434075.1. Taxonomy (GTDB): domain Bacteria; phylum Chloroflexota; class Chloroflexia; order QHBQ01; family JAICKM01; genus JAICKM01. The sequence goes on along the minus strand of CBJNAR010000162.1, from coordinate 1,538 downwards.
CTCGTGGGCCGAGGTGCGCGACTGGCGCACGCGCCGCTATCGTCACCAGGCCGACCTGCGCCTGCGCTCCGAGGCCGACGCCCGCCGCTTCATCGACGAGGTCGGCTTTTGCTTCCTCTTCTCGGCGCCCGGCGCGGAGTTGCCCACCCTCTGGGAGGCGATCAACGGCAAGCCCCGCGCCATTCCCAAGCACCACCACGACCACGCGCTGAGCCTGACCTGGAGCTGGAAAGACAGCCTGCCCGCGCGCAAGGAGGTCTGGTACGGCAAGCTGCTGCGCGGCAAGCCCATGTTTGTCGCGCTAGACCTGCTGCCCGCCTTCTACGCGCTCTCCGAGAACTACGGCGAGCTCGACGACTACCGCCAGCAATTCGCCGACGGGCGCATGAGCGTGGAAGCCAGGGCGGTGTACGAGGTGTTGCTGGAGCACGGTGCGCTGTCCACAAACGCCATGCGCAAGCTGTCGGGCCTGTTCGGCGGCGGGGAGACCGCCCGGCGCTTCGAGCGCGCGGTAGCCGAACTGCAGCAGGACCTGAAGATCGTCAAGTGCGGCACCGCCGAGGACAACCGCTGGAAGTACTGCTACGTCTACGATCTGCTGCTGCGCCGCTATCCCGACGTGGCCGAGCGGGCACCGACCATCACCACCCGCCAGGCGCGGCAGCAGGTGGTGCTGCCCTACCTGGACAACGTGGCCGCGGCGCCGTTCGCCGGGCTGCAATCGCTGTTCGGCTGGGAGGCCGAGACGCTGCGCCGCACAGTGGACGAACTCCTGGCGACGGGCCGCCTGCGCGAAGTGGCCATCCCCGATCTGCCCGCCGCGCTCAACAAGCCGCGCAGCCGCAAGTTGAAGAACGCCGGGGCCGCGCCGATCTGGCTGGCGCTCGGGCCGCGGCACGGCCTCTGAGCGCGCCGGTAGGCCACGCCGGCGGTCCTGACGAGGAGCTGGGCCGGTTTCAAACCGGCCCCTACAGCGCGAAGTTACCGTCGCCGCCGGCTCGTCGGGCATCCGCGCGGCTACGGCTGTTGCTTACGGCGGCAGTTCCCAGAACGGCGAGTCGAAGCCCAACTCGGCCCAGAGCGCCGCCACTTCGTCCGCGGTTTTGCGGCGCCAGTCAAAGTCGAGCCGATCCGCATACCAGGCCTGCGCCAGGCGCCATTGTTGCTCCAGCGTGAGGACGGCGCCGTGCGGTTGCCGCCACTGCCGGCACCAGCGATCGACGTGTTCTTCCGACCGGAAGAGTAGCATCGTCTTTCAGGCAAACACCACGTCATTCCACCAGTCGCGCGGCGGGACCGCGTAGTGGATGACGCCCGGCGCCGGCTGCAACGCGCCGGCTTGCACGTCCAGCGCCATCGCATACCCGCAACATCCGCACGACGTGGCAATATGCGCGTCCGCTCTGAGCATGGCGGCGATGCCCAGCGCATCCCAGATGCAGTTGCCCCACCACTGGTGCCCGCGCCCTTGCACCGCAAAGGCCGTGGGAATGGCCGAAAACGGCTCCGCCATCAGGACTTCGCCGTCGAACTCGAAG
>CBJNAR010000161.1:0-6989 GCA_966434075.1 uncultured bacterium | reverse complement strand
GCCAGTCCCAGAAGGCGTCGGGGATATTGTGCCTGCTCTCGGCGACGAAGTGGGCGTAGGTCACGCCCGCGCCCAGGCCGGGATCGTCTGCGACGGCGCCGTCGGCGAACAGCGTGGCGGCGACGTGCCGGCCGGTGCGGTCGGTGGTTTTCCCCGCGTCGGTGCCCGCGCCCAGCTTATTGAACGTCGCGTAGGTGGGGGCGGGGTTGTTCGCCGCGTCCCCGGTGACGACGACGTTGGCCGGCACGGTGTTGGTGAAGGTGTTGGGGCCGACCTGAATCTGCCCCGTCACCAGCTCCCGCGCCAGCAAGCCCGATGTGACATAATATTTATCCGGGCGCGGGGCCGCGGGGTTGGCGATCTCCATGCGGCCCTTGTCGAAGTATGCCACCTGGCGCACGCCGCCCGGCGAGTCGCTCCACGGCTCCTTCGTGCTCAGGATGGGCTGCGGCCCCCACAGCCAGGGCCGGGCCACCCAGCCCGCGGCCACGGCGTTGTCGCTCAGCTTCCAGGTGTTGTAGAAGGCCGGGTCGGTCGCGAAGCGCACCTTCGGCTTCCAAACGGCGTTGAAGCTGCTGGGGATCAGTTCCTTGTTGTTGCTGCCGTCGAGTTGCAAGAGCCAGGTGGAGTGCAGGAAGATCAGCTTGCCCGCCTGGGTCTTGGTGCGGCTGACGCGGATGAGGATCTGCTGCCCGCTGGGCGAGACGCCGGGCGGGCCGATGGACGAGATCTCGTCGTTGCGCGGGTTGTAGGTGTAGGGCACGGTCCAGATCGGTTTGGGGTTCAGCCCGTCGAGATCGGCGCTGTAGACGCGGTGCGGGTCGCCGCTGGACCCGGAGACGGAGATGACAACCCGCTTGGGGCCGGGCGCCCACGATGCGCCGGCCTTGGTCGTGCCGGGCGCGCCGCGGGCGCTGAGCACCGTGTTGAAGTGGCCCGTCGCCAGGGTCAGCACGCCGAAGCGGTTGCCGTCGCTCACGGCCAGGTAGCGGCCGTCGGGCGACCAGGCGCCGCCGAGCACCCACATCTTCACGCCGTCGCCGGGCAGGGGCGCGGGCGCCGCTGCCGGGTCGGTCACGTCGAAGATGTGGCCGGGGAAGCCCGCCGCGATGTGCGTGCCGTCGGGCGACCAGGCCACGCCCGCGGGCAGGCTGGGGATATCGGTCGCGCCGGGCACCTTCCAGGCCGCCCCGCCGCCGCTCGGCATGATCCAGAGATCGCCGCGCGGCAACGGCTTGGCGCTCCACGCTTCGCCGCCCAGGTAGGCGATGAAGCGGCCGTCGGGCGACCAGAAGGGGTTCGAGTAGACGCCGTCGGCCAGCCGCTGCAGGTTGCTGCCGTCGGCCTTCATCGTGTAGAGGGTGAGCGCCTCGGTGACCAGGGCGATCTGTGTGCCGTCCGGCGACCAGTTCTGATACCAGACATTGCCGAGCTGGGTGATCTGCTTGTCGTCGCCGCCCGCCACCGTGCGCAGGTAGGAGTTGCGGATGCGGTTATCGGGGCTCTGCGGATCGGAGATCTGGTCGGCGGCGTAGGCGAAGACCTCGGCGCCGCGGTCGGGTGCCTGAGCGGCGACCGGTGCGGCCCGGCTCCCTCCCGCCAGCAGGGCCGGCACCAGGGCCAGCAGCCCGATCAGTCTCCAGCCTCGAACACGCCCTCGTGATCCCATCCCAGACCTCCGTGGATCACCGCTGCATAAAGCATTGGTAAGCTTGCGGCCGCGCGGGTATTGTAGCACAGCCACGGACGCCTGCCAAGCCGGGCGGTCGCGCCGTTGCGTACTCTCCCGGCGGAGCGATGGTCCACGCGATCTCTCCCTTTGGACGGCGGACGCGGCCGGCTGAATTTTACCAATATTCACGCTACGTATGCGCGCTTCGCAACATTTGCCGGCTAGAATCTATCGTGGCGGTCTATGCTCTGCGGTGCCAGTCGTGGACAAGACCGAGCGTGGGCACTGGGCCGGCGCGAGGGAGGCAGGCCGGCTTGCACGCGCCCCTAACGTGGGCGCTCCCCGCAGGCGCGCCCACTGCGCAGGAGGAGTACATCCATGAACAAGCAACTTGCTGTTGTCATGCTGGCGGCGTTGCTGTCTATCCCGGCGAGTGTGCATGCGGCCGGCACCCCACCTGTCACTACCGCCCCGCCAACCCGGCTCCTTGTCGTAGATGATGATCGGGCGCAATGCCCGAAGGCCGACTTCACGACGATCCCCGAGGCGGTGAACCAGGCGCGCGCCGGTACACACATTGAGGTATGTCCCGGTACGTACGCGAGCGGGATCGTGGTCGATAAAGCGGGTCTGACGATCGAGGTCCGCGGCCCGTACCGTAGCGCTCATGTTGTGGGCACCGGCGAGCAAGCGGTGGAGTTCGGCTTTGCCGTGCTCGCCGATAACGTGACGATCGAAGGCTTCGAGATCTCGAACTTTGCCGGTCGATTTGAGAACACCGGCATTGCCGTCGGCGGCCTCTTACTACCAGATGATCAGGTGAAATTAGTTCCCGCAAACAACGCCACGATCCGCTATAACAACATCCGCGCCACCACCCTGGCCAGTAATGAGGGCTTCGGCATCCATATCTGGCAGAGCGCGGGCGCCCGCATCGAATATAACGAGATCCACCACGGCAATACCGGCCTGGTTGGCGACGCGGCGAGCGGCGCGCGGATCGAACAAAACAGCTTCCACGATTTCGGGAACTGGGGCGTGCTAGGTACCCTGCCGGGGGCCACGATCGAACACAACCTCTTCTATGGCAATGCCGAAGAAGGGGTGCGCTTGTTCGAGTCCGGCGGCGCGACCATCGAACACAACACCTTCCGCGATAACTTCGCCGGGTTCTTCATCCAGGATTCCGCCGATGTGCGGTTCCGGCAGAATACGATCCTGCGGAGCGGGGATGGGATCGTCGTCGTCACGTCGCATGGGGTCAAGATTGATCACAACGTAGTGCAGAGTAGCGGCAACGGCATCACGACCACCGAGTCCGACGCCGTGACCGTCGAGGACAACCGGGTCACGGGGACGCTGGTCGGAATCGCCGTGCAGCAGACGAACAACAGCCGCATCGCGGGGAATACCACCGACAACAACGAGACCGGTATCCGCGTTACCGAAAGCACGGGCGACACGTTCCGCCACAACTCCGCCCACCACAACACCATCGTGGATCTGGAGTGGGATGGCCTGGGCAGCCACCACTTCAGCAAGAACCGCTGCGACACGGCGATCCCCTCCAAGGAAGCGTGGGACTGCCGGTAGAATCGACAACTCTCTAGCGCACGACGGCGCTGGGCGCGGCTGCGAACTGCCGCGCCCAGCGCCCCAATCATCTTAACTTTGGGCCTGCCTATCCTGCCGTCCTCCTCCGGTTAGTATGGTCCTCTTGCGAGGCATACCGGCTTTCGGGTAAACTCGTTCTCAGCGATCTACTGGTTATCCTCTGCCCGTCCTCAGCCCATACCCGATCGGAGGAATCCCTTATGCGCCGGATCTTGCCTTTCCTGATGATGACCCTCGTGCTCGTGACCCTGCCTGTGGCGAGCACGGCTGCCGCCGGGCATGGAGGTGGCGGCACGACCAACCCGCGCACCGTCTGCGTCGATGCGGGGCATGGCGGGACCGATCCTGGGGCCACCTATTTTGGCTTGCATGAGAAGGATCTCACCCTCGATATCGCGGGGCGCCTGCAGGCGTTGCTGCTCAGCAACGGGTACAATGTGGTGATGACTCGTACCGGCGATCAGACACTGGGCAACACCGACCGCGCTACCATCTGCAATAATGGCGGGGCGGATACCGTGCTCTCGATCCATCTGAATGCCGCCAGCGATCCCAGCGTTGACTATTTCAAAGCCTTCTACGGCAAGCAGATCAAGGACCGCACTTTCACCCAGACGATCTGGAACAACTACAATCTGACACGCCCCGACGGGACCGGCCTCTTGCAGAAGTCGGGCATCGCGCAGTTCGCCTCGGGGCTGCTGCTCAAGACCAGTGCCCCCGCCAGCCTGGCCGAAACCGTATTCCTGTCGAACCCGGCCGAGGCTGGCGGGCTGGCAGATGGCACGGGGGGCCGCCAGCAGGCCATTGCGCAGCAACTCTTCAACGGCCTCGTCGCCTGGTATAATCGGTAGCTTGGTTGCGGCTGGCCGCGCCCTGGCCTTTTCTTGCCGGGTCAGGGGGCGATGGCTCACGACAGTGGGGCAGCAGGTAACAGGATACACGGAAGTATAGGAGAGCCGGAACCGGCAGACGGGTCCGGCTCTTCATTACACGACCTGCTCACCTCTTGCTATCGGACGGAGAGTGTTCAGGCGATGCCCGCACTGCACAGCCCGAGGAAGAAACTGCTGGCGTTCATCAGCAGGCTTAAGAGAACCACATGGCGCGCGGTGAGCAGGCCGCGGTTGGTCAGGTAGAGAAACCCCGCCTCGAATGCGAACGCAAACAGTTCCGACAGGACGATAATCGCCGTGGCGTCAAGGTTCCAAGTGCGGTGCAGCAAGGGCAACACGAACCAGACCACCGGCACCGACAGGATGTTGGCCAGCACGATCCAGAGCAGGGTGCGCCGATTGAGCCGCTGCGTTGCTTTCAAGTACACCGCCGCAACCGCCAGTTCCACGGCCAGCGTGAAGATTAACGCGGGGAAGAATAGTAGAAGCTGGAACGGGTTGATGAACACATAGACGGACGCCTCTTCGGCCACCAGCAGATCGTTCTCGCGGACGGTGACGGTGAAGGTGTTGCGCAGGTCGCCGTTATGGCGATGGGCGAACGGCGCGCTCTCGCGGGTTTTGTCGGCAAACTGGATGATCAGCTTCTGATAGTCCGCGAAGCCGGTGGGGCTGGTCGCGTTGCAGGAATCGGGCGCGCAGAGAAAGAAGGCAGCAGGCCGGGCCTTGAGCGGCTCGGTGGCGGCGCAGGTGGAATCCGCGCAATCCAGCAATTGCCCACCCCAGACGGGGATCGGCTGGGCGGTCTGGTAGACGAACTTGAACTCCTGGTTCGGCTTGGGGCCGTGGTCGGCGCGGGCCGCGGGTGCCGCCGGCAGCAGCGCGATGCCGGTGAGCAGGAGCCAGAGGCCGGAACGGAGCGCGCGAAGGGTCGTTGTTCTGGGTCGCGGTGGGTGTCGCATCATCGATCCTTGCAGGGTAGGGGTGGTGGGTCACGGCGCTCATCATATCATATGCGCCCGTTGCTGTGCTACAATAGGCATAGTTCAGCGGCCACGACAACACGGGCAGACGCGAGGGAGGGCCGGCCATGGCGGAATCGAGCAGCGGCGGCACGATGGTGCAGATCGGAGCGATTGCGAGCTATCTGAACGGGCCGGACGATGCGACCCGGCGACCCGGTGTGATCGTGATCCACGAGGCGTATGGCCTCAATGACAACATCCGCAGCGTCGCTGACCGCTTGGCCGCGCAGGGTTATCGGGCGCTGGCCGTCGATCTCTTTTCCCACGGCGGCAACCGCCGCATCTGCATGGTGCGCGTGCTGCTCAGCGCGCTCACCAATCCGCTGCGCAGCTTCAGCATGACCGACCTGGACAACGCCGTGCGCTACCTGCGCAAGCGCCCTGACGTAGACCCGGAGCGCATCGGCGTGATCGGCTTCTGCATGGGCGGCACGTTCACGCTGGCCCTGGCCGTCCACAACAAGCAGGTGGCGGTGGCTCACGCCTTCTACGGGGCGGCACCGCGCCCGCTGGACCGGGTCGCGCTGGCCTGCCCGATAGCAGCCAGCTACGGCGCCGACGACCGCTTCTTCGCCAACCAGGGCCGCACGCTGGAGCAGGCGCTGGAGCAGTACCACATCCCGCACGACGTGAAGATCTACCCCGGCGCGGGCCACTCCTTCTTCAACGACACGCGCCCGTCCTACCGCCCGGAGGCCGCCGCCGACGCCTGGGAGCGCACGCTTAGCTTCTTCGCCACCCACCTGAATCTGGACGGCGCGTCCGCTAGCCTCGATTCTTGACCCAGGTGTGCCGGGGGTCGTCCTGCGTGAGCCAGGCGCGGGAGGGGCCGGCCTGGGCGTTCAGGTAGTAGCAGGTGGAGCCGGCGGCGGCGCTGACCGGGTGGTAGCCTTCGGGCACCAGCACCAGGTCGCCGTCTTCGGCCACCACGGCCACGTCCCAGCGGCCGTCGCGGGTGTAGATGCGCTGGAGCGCGAAGCCTTGCGGCGGGTCGATGCGGTAATAGTACGTCTCTTCCAGCAGATTCTCGTGCGGCAGGTTCTCCACATCGTGCTTGTGCGGCGGGTAGCTCGACCAGTGGCCCTCCGGCGTGAACACTTCGACCACGATCAGGCGCTCGGCGGGGAACTCGGGCGGCAGCATGTGGCGCACGGTGCGCGCCGTCGATCCCGCGCCGCGGTCCTCGATGCGCACGTCCTGCGGCGGGATCAGGCGGGCCGGATAGCGGCCCTCGGCGGGGGCCTCTGCCCAGGCCACGTCGGCGGGTTCGGCGGCCTCGATGGTGAAGGCGGTGTGCGGCGGCAGGTAGGCGCTCCAGGGTAAGCCCGCGAACGGATTGGGGCGCTCGCCCATTTCCCAGGTCGCGTCGCTCGTCCGCAGCGTGATCCGCCCGCCGATGAGGACGAGCGCCGCCTCCTGGTCGCCGGTGTCGCCGGTCCAGGGCGCACCGGGCATCACGCGCCGCACCTGGAAGCTCAGGTATTCCCAGCCGGCGCCGGCGGGCGTGGTTTCGACTAGCACACCGCCCGCATCGGCGGCGAGGGCCTGGGGACGTGTACGCAGTTCGGGTGCATTCATCCGCGCATCTGCCTTTCACTGGCCGCTACCCGGCGGCTTTGGGACACCGCGCCGGGCACCGGGCGCACTATGCTGATCTTCGGCTGGTCAGGGTGCGCTCAGTGTAGCACCGGGCGGCAGGGGAGTCAAGGGTCCGGCGGTCGACCCCAGCCGGGCGCAATGTAGTTGACGCCGCGGGACGGCTGTGCTATGCTGGCGTCACTT
>CBJNAR010000160.1:0-7021 GCA_966434075.1 uncultured bacterium | reverse complement strand
CGCCCGCTCGAAATACTGCACGGTGTAGACCTTGCCGTCCAGGGGCGAGGTCTCCTGAAACTCGTTGGAGATGGGGTAGCCTTGCTGGGCCAGCCCGCCGTGTTGCTCCCAATAGGCGCGGAACGTGCCGGCCAGCGTCTTGCCGGTCTCCGGGAACAGGCGGGGATTGGTCGTGCCGGCGACCTGGCCGGGCGCGCCGGCAGCGCCGTATTTGGCTTTGTACTGGAAGGTGCCCAACTGGCTCAGCAACACGTCGAAGGGCGGCTGATTTTCGGGATGCTGCTCGAACACGGCCCGCTCAAAGTACTGCACGCGGTACGGCTTGCCGTCGAGGTCGCTGACCTCCAGCAGTTCCTCGCTGATGGGATAGCCCTGCTGGGCCAGCCCGCCATGCGCGGTCCAATACGCCAGAAACGGGCCGCTCACGGTTTGGCCGGTTTCGGGGAAGGTGCGGCTACTATCCTGCGCGGCAGCCGGCCAACTGATGACGGCCGGCAGCACCAGCAGCAGGATGAACAGGCTGCCGAGGGGCCGGCGACTTTTCAAGGGGCTCTTCAACGCGTACGCTCCTCCGTGTGGTTGGGTCTTGGGCCAATAAGGTCGATGCAGGAAGCCGGCGGCCTCCGGTGGTAAAAGGCAGCCGGACCAGGACTCATTTACCCCTGGAGATGGGCCGATTCCCGCCGCTCGCTATTATAGCTGGTCTCGTCCGTTTGCGCCACCGGCCTGGCACTGGATGGAAAGCCGCCGCCCCCCGGCACATGGGGAACCCGGCACCGGGGGCCCGGCGTCTATAGCATAGCAGGCATCCGGCGGCACGAGCGGACCCTTCCACAACCTCGTGCCGCCCGATGCGGTATCCGCCGGACGCCGGGAGCGCACGCCCGGCCACGCGTGTCACGGCGCCGCCTGGGCGCTCCCGGCGGGACAGCGGGTGCGGGTCAGCGTGTAGATCTCGGCGGGCGCGGCGGCGAACGGCTGCGCGTAGGGCGTCCGGGCGCAAATGGTGTAGTGGGCCGCCACATCCTCGGGCGGCAACGCGAACAGGATAAAGAACTCGCGCGGCTGGGGCACATAGCTGATGACGAAATCGGGGATCACCTGGCCGGGCTGAAACTCCGGGGGCCGGGGCTCCCCGGCGGCTTTCGCGGCGCGGGCGTCCGTCTCCCAGAGGTCCCAGTAGGCCCACTCGGCGGTGCCGAGAATATGGTCGCGGGGGACGCCCTGCCGGATCAGGGCGGCTTCCGCCGCGGTCGCCGCCTGCTGCCAGCCTTTGTACTCGCTCATCTGGAGCAGACTGATCACGACAAAGGCGGCCAGGCCGGCCCCGGCCAGGCCAACCGCGGGGCGCGTCAGGCGCGCGCCCAGCAGCAGCATCCCGATCAGGCCGGGCAGGAACGGCAGCACATAGGTGTCGTGATAGGTAATGCTGGCCGGGATCAACACCGTATGGCCCAGGGTGGTGAGCGCCAGCAGGGCGATGGCGGGGGCGAGCGGCGGCCGCCGGCGCAGCCAGTCGCGCCCGGTGCGCCACAAATACAGCAGCACACCCACGTTGGCCACAATGACCACCGGGGTCGCCAGGAGCCAGAACCCCGGCAACGCGGGGGGTTTCGCGTAATCCCCGGTGAGCCGGGGCAGATAGCCGTGGGGGCTTAACTCCAGCGAGTGGGCGTTGAAGACGCCGCCGATGAGCACATAGAACGCGGCATAGAACGCGGCCAGTGCCCCCGCGACGAGCAGCGCGGGCGCGGGCGCACTGCCCGCCGCCCGCCAGGATCGGATCGCCGCCCCCGCGGCAGGGAGCCGGAGCAGCAGCAGCGGCAGGACCAGGAAGCACAGCAGGCCCAGGATATAGCAGGTGAGGATGAGCGCGCGGGGGATGAACCACGAGGCGCCCACCTGGGCCAGCGTCGTGCCGGGCGAGTAGGCATCCCAGATCCAGGGGCGCCCGCCGTGGGCGTCCAGCCACGCCGTGTACAGCGCATACCCGGCCCCACTGGGGACCACGGCCAGCGCGGCGCCCAGCCACCCCCGGCGCAGCCCGTGTTGCGCGATCCACAGCCCCGCGGCGGCCAGCGCGGCCAGCACACAGGTTTGCCGGGTCAGCACCGCGCCCGCTGCCAGCAGCCCGCCCCCCGCGAGATAGAGCAGCGGGCGGGGGCGCCGCCAGGCGCGCGCGAACACCCCCAGGGCCGCCAGCATGAGCGCCAGCGCGGTCAGGTCGGTCTGAAAGGTGTAACTGAGATAGATGCTCAGCGGGTTCAATTGCAGCAGCAGCGCCCCAAGCAAGGGCCACAGGGCATCGCCCAGCCCCTGGCGCAAGAGCGCGTAGAACGCCAGGGCCAACAGCACGTTCATCACGGCGTTGGACAGGCTCAAGACGGTGAAGGAAAAGCCGAAGACGGCCGTCCAGAGGGTGCCCCAGAGAATATGCGTCAGCGCGGTCGGCCCGACCGCCTCGGACAGGTAATATTGACCGTGTAAGGTCGCTTGCACCATCTGGGCGTAGGCCCAATCGTCCTGCATCGGGTAATTGCGATTCGGGGCGACCAGCAGCAGCAATCCGCCCTGCAATGCGATGATCATCGCTGCCGCCAACCATGGAGAGCGCCACGGCACTCGCCGCGCCAAAGTCATCCGCCTGTTCCTCCTTGTTGCTGTCGCGCCATTGTACCCGCCGGGTTCGCCGCGTGTCAACGCGCGGCGGGCCGGGGCGCCGGAACAGTGGGGCGCGTCCCGGCGTCATAGAAACAGCAGGGCCGGCGGAGCGGTTGATCCGGGGGCGCCCTGCCATCCGTTCCGCTGCACCGCCGAGATTACGCTATAATAGGAGTAAGAGTCGCGCAGACGCGGCACTGGGCGCCAAGGCAGGGCACGCCGGGTGCCGCCGGGCCGCACGCAAGGTCACAATTAATACTTATTCTAAGCGTCTCGGCGTCCTCTGCGCCTCTGTGGTGAACAGAAACGCGCCGCGCCGCACGCTTGACAGGCCTGCGGCCAATTTATATAATCCGGTGATTCCCCCGGCGCGCGCCGGGGGGCGCGCCCCGCGATCCGCCCTCCGGCACGGGGCGTCGGCCGGCCCCCGACCATGCAACCTGGGCCGCCTCCCTTCGTTGTGCATACTGAAGGGAGTGCACCGTGGCGGAAGGATTCGCATTAACCGTGGCTATCGACGAAACGAACTGGATCGCCCGCGCCCGCCAGGGCGACGCGGCGGCCTTCGAAGCCATCTACCAGCGCTACGAGCGGCGGATCTATAGCTTCATCTATCGCATGATGGGCAACGCCGAAGACGCGAGCGACTTGACGCAGGATACCTTCGTCAAGGCGTATATGGCCCTGCCACGCACCACCCCTGACCTGAACGTGTCCGCCTGGTTACATCGCATCGCATCTAATGCCTGTCTCGACGTGTTGCGCCGTCGACGGCTGGTCCAGTGGCTGCCGTGGGAGGTGTTCGACACCAACCCGGCCCTGGAACCCGCCGCGCCCGACGACCCGGCCGGGAATTACCTGCGCCGGGAGACCGAGCAGGAAGTCCAGCGGATCCTGACGTTGCTCTCGCCCAAACACCGCACGGCGCTGGTGCTCAAGGAGTACCAGGGGCTGTCGTGCGATGAAATCGCCGAGGTGATGGGCACGTCGCGGTCCGCGGTGAAGTCGCTGCTGTTCCGCGCCCGCGAGGAGTTTCGCCAGGTGACGGACCGCGAGCGGCAGAAGGGCAAGGCGCCCCATGCGTAAGCGAGCCACCCGCGTCATAGCCATGCCTGGGGAGAGTGTGTCGTCATGAGTTCGCCGCATGTCCGGCCGTTGTTGTCGGCGTATCTGGACGGGGAAGTGACACCCGCCGAGCGCGCGCAGGTGGAACGCCACCTGGCGGGCTGTGTCGAGTGTGCCCGCGTCCTGGCGGAATATCGCCAGATCGGCGGGACTATCCGCGGGCTGGCGCGTCCGCAGCCGCCGGTCACGCTGCACCGCGATGTGTGGACCGCCATCGAGGCCCGCGAGAACCAGGCCGCCTGGGTGCCCGCGCTGGGGTCGCTGCTGCGCTTCGGCACTATCGCCGCCGCGCTCGTCATCGCCGTGCTGGCGATCGCCCAACTGTGGCCCAAGCCGACCCAGCTGGCCGCCGCCCAGGTGCGCTACCCGCAGCCCGACCAGCGCAACCTGGGCCTGAACACCGAGGTGGATATCCTGTTCGCCAAGCCGGTCTCGCCCACGCAGGATGTCAGCGAGATCGTGCAGACCGACCCGGCAGTGCCGGAACTGGTCCCGCAGTGGTTGGACAACCGGCAGCGCCTATTGATCCTGCCGTTGAACGGCTGGGCGCCGAACACGGCCTACACCGTCACCGTGCTGACCGGGACGATGTTTACCGATGGGCAGCAACTGGGCCACGCCGTGGTCGAGCGCTTCACCACCGGCAACTTCCTGAACTCGCCCACGCCCACGCCGACCGATACCGCCGTGCCCACGGCGACCGAGACGCCGACGAACACGCCGCCGCCGACCGAGACGCCCGCCGTGCCGACGCAACCCGCGCCGCCGCCTGTCACCGCTGTGGCCGTGGGGCCGACCCAGCCGGTGGTCGTGCCGCCGCCGGTGCAGCCGCCCGCCCTGGCGACCGTGACGCCGCACTCGCAGCCGCCGCCACCGTCGACCGTCACGCCGCGCCCGGAGCCGCCGCCGCCCGCGCCCACGCACACCGCCGTGGTGCCACCGTCGAACACGCCCGCGCCGGTGGTGACGCATGTGCCGCCTTCGGCCACCGCCGCGCCGCCGAGCGCGACCGCCGTGCCGCCCACGGCCACGCACGCCGTGCCGAGCGCGACGCCCAGCCCGTTCCCGCCGGAGCCGACGACCACGCTGCCGCCGCCCCCGCCCACGCTGGAGCCGACGGCGGTGAGCCTGCCGCCCACGCCCACCGGCACGCCCACCGGCACGGCGGACTGCCGCTGGGCGCCGCAGAGCACGTTCGGGCAGGTCTACCGCGCCAGCTACGCGCTGCGCAACACGCTGGGCTGCCCCACCGGGCCCGAAGCGGCGGTGACGCCCGCGGCGGTGCAGTCGTTCCAGGGCGGCTGGATGTTCTGGGACGGCGCCCGGCTGCGCATCTACGCCTTCGACAGCACGGCGATGACCTGGACCAGCTACGCCGACACCTGGCGCGAGGGCGACCCGCCCGGCGGCGACGCGACCCCGCCGCCCGGCCTCTATGAGCCGATCCGCGGCTTCGGCAAGGTCTGGCGCGAACACCCGGATCTCCAGGTGCGCCTGGGCTGGGCCACCGCGCCCGAAACCGGCGTCACGGCGGCCCTCCAGACGTTCGAGCGCGGCGGGCAGATGCTGCGCACCGACGCGGCCCTGGTGCGCGTCCTCTACGGCGCGAGCGGCGGCGCGTGGGAGCAGTACTCCGTGCCTTGACGAGTGGTCTGTGGTCAGTGGTCAGTGGTCAGTGGTCAGTGAAAAGCCGTCAGCCGTGTGCTACGCACCGCTCCGCGATCAGCCGTCAGGAGACGGACGACGAGTGGTCAGTGGTCAGTGGTCAGTGAAAAGCTGTCAGCCGTCAGCCGTCAGGAGACGGACGACGAGTGGTCAGTGGTCGGTGGTCAGTGGTCAGTGAGTGAGTAGATTGGGGAGCCGCCCGGTGGTTGGGGTGGCTCTCCTTTTTTGCGCCGGGCCGGGGTTGATCGGCAGCCGTTTGGAAGTTCACCGCGAAGGAACGAAGGACGCGAAGACCATTTATATTAATCTTATTCTTCGCGCTCTTCGCGTCTTCGCGGTGAAATATCCGTCGCTCATGCCGGCGTGCCGTCCTGCTGCTGCAAGCGCGTCAGGAAGGCGCGGATTTCGTCTTGCATGGCGAGGATGAACTCCTCGTTCCAGGAGTGGCCCGCGCCCCACTTGATGTAGAGCCGGCGCTCGGGGTGGTTGCGGACGATGCCTTGCAGCACCGCGAGCGGCGAGTAGGCGTCGTGCTCGGCGGCCAGGAAGAGCATTGGCGTGTGCAGGTGGCGGAGTTCGGTGCGGCTGTCCATCAGCATCAGGTCGTGCAGCAGTTCGCCCGCGGCGCGCAGCGAGGCTTGCTGCTTGTGGTCGATGTCGCGCTCGGCCATTTCGGGGATGGCCTCCGGCGGCTCGTGCGTGATGATACGGTGCATCAGGGCGTCGTTCTGGCGCAGGGTATCGACCAGGCGGCGCAGCGCGCCCACGCCCAGCGCGTAGGCGGCCACCGGGCGCATCCACTTGGGCACGGCGATGCGGCCCAGGAACGGCAGGCTGAAGATGAGCCCCGCCGTGCGCGCCGGGTGCTGCCCGGCGTAGCGGATCGCCACCGGGGCGCCCGTCGCCACGCTGATCAGCGCGACGCGGTCCACGCCCTGCTCGTCGAGGAAGCGGTGCAGCCAGCCGGTGTACGCCTCCACGGTGTGGCGCTCGCGCAGGGGTTCGCTGCCGCCGCAGCCGGGCAGGTCGGGCAGCAGCACGCGCACGTCGGCGGGCACGCCGTCGAGCAGCGGCCAGAAGCTGTCGGCGCCGCCGGCCAGCCCGTTGAGGCCCACGAAGGTCAGCGGGGCGCGCGCCGGCCCCCGTGCCGTGACATGCACCGCCAGCCCATCGAGGCGGACCACGCGGTCGTCGAGTTGCGGACTTAAATCGATCACAGGCGCTCTCCCGCCCGGAGGCTCAAGCCTCCGGCTACCGTTACGAAGGGCGCCTGCGCGGCCTGTTCCCTCTCCCCTAGCCCGCGCAGGCGGGCTTCGTAAGGCTAGCCCGCCCGTTCACGGGCCGGGCGTCGCCGCATCGGCCATTTATAACGGCGCGGGGCCGTCCGCTGTAACTCGCGGGCGGGGGCGTCGTCCTTTCACCGCGAAGGAACGAAGGCAACGAAGGACGATGGAGTGCACCGCAGAGACGCCGAGAGCGCAGAGAACGATTCAGGGTTTGATTACGACGGAGTGCACCGCGAAGGCGCGAAGGCCGCAGAGGATTTAGGGGTTTCACTCCTAGCGAATAA
>CBJNAR010000159.1:0-7036 GCA_966434075.1 uncultured bacterium | reverse complement strand
GTGCGCCCTGACGGGCCGGCGCCCTGGCGGACGCCGGGTAAATTGGGGGCAAGTACGCAGGTCCCAACACGCATTATGTTACCACCGGGGTACTGACGAAACACTGACAACACCGTGGGCCGCCCATCCACCTGCGCCGCAAGGCGTGGAACCGCCGCGCGGCGTGAGCCGCCCGGCGCCGCTTTCAGCATACCCCAAACCCGGCAGGCGCGCTACAGACCAAGATGCCTATGGCGGCTGCGACCTAGTACCGAGAATAGAATCCGCCTTTGGGTGGAGACGAGTCCCTGCCCGCGACTCCAGGGAGCCGGGGCATCCGCTGCTATAATGACAGCGACACAGCAGGAACCCGACCGCGCCCACACCGGCGGCGCACAGCCCGTCTATCGCCCCATGGAGGTGCATCATGACTATTCTCGCCGTCGAGATCCGCCGCCTCGATCCGCAAACCGCGACCGGCGCGGAGTGGCGGGCGCTCAACGCGCTGAACAACATCCTGGAAGCCGAAGCCTTCCCCGATGATCCGCCCGAAAAACTGGAAACCACTATTAAATACGTCCGCGACATCCCGGCCTATGCCGATGTGCGCCGTTGGCACGCCTGGCAGGGTGACGAGATCGTCGGGCGCGGTGTGTTCTCCATCTGGAGCCCCAACGACAACCTGCACATGGCCGACTTCTGGATCGGCGTGCGCCCGGATATGCGCCGCCAGGGCATCGCCCGGCGCTTGCTCGCGCCCGTTGTTGCCGCCGCCGAGCAGGATCAGCGCCGCCTGCTGGTCACCTGGGGTACCGACCGGGTACCTGGAACCGATGCCTTCCTGAATCGCCTCGGCGCCCATATGGGCCTGGAGACGCACACCAACCAGTTGCTCATCGCCGACGTGGACCGCGACCAGTTGCGCGCCTGGCAGGAACGGGCCAGGGAACGCGCGCCGGAGTACCATCTGGGCTTCTGGGAAGGTGCCCACCCGGAGGAACTGATCCCGGCCATGATCGAGGCGCGCAAAGGCATGAACCTGGCCCCCATCGGCACCATCGAGTGGGAAGACCACATCACGACGCCCGAAGAGTTGCGCGAGCAAGACGCCAGCCGCGCCCGCCGCGGCATTATCCGCTGGACCATGTACGT
Source organism: uncultured bacterium (assembly GCA_966434075.1). GTDB lineage: Bacteria > Chloroflexota > Chloroflexia > QHBQ01 > JAICKM01 > JAICKM01. The sequence goes on along the minus strand of CBJNAR010000159.1, from coordinate 5,905 downwards.
GCGCGAAGGCGACTCCGGCCCCATCGCCGGCTATACCGAAGTGTTCTGGGACCCGCAATACCCCGAACGGCTCTGGCAGGAAGAGACGACCGTGCTGCCGCCCTACCGCAATCGCGGCCTGGGCCGCTGGATCAAGGCCGCCATGCTGGAAAAAGTGATCCGTGAGCGCCCGCAGATCCGCTACGTGCGCACCGGCAACGCCGACTCCAACGGCCCCATGCTCAAGATCAACTACGACCTGGGCTACAAGCCCTACATGGCCGAGCGTGTCTGGCAGGTCGAAACCGCTCAGGTTCGCGCCTACATCGGCCCCGACGCCGAATAGCGCCAGGGCCGCTCGCCGGCGCGAACCACCGGCACCGCCTAACAATATACCGCGGCGGGCAGGCGCAGGTTCACCTGCCTCTGCCCGCCGCCCTTTTCCCCCGCTTCTATAGGGGCCGGTTTGAAACCGACCCGCCCCCTGATCCTCACAGCCTCTGTAGGGGCCGGTTTGAAACCGGCCCGTCGCCCCGACTACCGCGTACCCTACCGTACCGGTCCGCAATATAACACACGGACACCGCGCCCGCCACGGGCCGGGTGCGTTCCTCACCATTATGTCAACCCACTCGCGCCGGGTGGCTTCGCAACATGAGCCTGTGTGCTAACCGGCGTGAGCACGCACAAGCGCATCCCGAGGAGTAAGATGATCGTGGAAAATCAGGCGACGGCCACGGAGGCCGCCAGAGTCTATCACCTACGCCATATGTACCTGTACGCCGGGGGCTTCCTGCTACTCTGCCTGGGCCTGGCCGGCTTCATGCTCTGGCTGCCGCTGAGCATGGACGAGCCGCTCGATACCGCCTCCCAGGTCGTGATCATTGTAGGCGCCGCCATCCTGTCCGCGCTCGGCATCGCCTGCTGCGTGGCCTTCCTCAACATCCGCCTTGTCGCCGGTCCGGCGGGCATCGCCTACTACAGTTGGGGCTACCGCCTGCGCACCACCTGGGACAACATCGAGGGCACGGGCGAACTCTGGACCACGCGCGGCCTGATCCGCGGCCTGCAACTGCGCGAACCGGCCCTGGACATGGACGGCTGGATGCGGATTGGGCGGGGCGCCATCCCGGTCATGTCCACCATCGGCGCGCTGAGCGGGCGGGGCCTGCCGCGCTCCGGCAGCATGGCCGGCTATGACCGCATCATCCCGGTCGGCTACTTCGCGCAGGACTGGGAGACCAGCGATCTCGGCGCCCTCATCCGCCGCTACGCGCCCCAGGCGCTAGACCCCGCGCCGAAGTAGCATATCGCACGTCAATTGTCACTCTGAGCGCAGCGAAGAGTCTCGTCGCGCATCCATCGAGACGAGACTCTTCGCTGCGCTCAGAGTGACAAATATGACTGGTAGTAGCTCAGGGCGGCCCCGGCGTCGCCCCGACCGCGTTGCCCAGCACGCGCGCCCGCGAGCGCTCGGGGTGGCCGTCTTGCGGCTGCGGGGTCATCTGGATACCGTATTTGGGCTGCAACGTCAGGCGCATCGCCTGGTCCACCCGCTGCCCGCGCACCAGGTCCATGCGGAAGCGCGGCAGCGTCATCGCCAGCACCGTCTTGATCTCCATCATGGCGAAGGGCGCCCCGATGCACGAGCGCGGCCCCCCCGCGAAGGGGATATAGGCATACGGCGGCGGGTTCTCGGGGCGGTCGGGCGCGAAGCGCTCCGGGCGGAACGTCTCCGGCTCCGGGAAGATGTGCGGCATGCGGTGGCTGATATAGGGCGAGTAGAAGACGACCCCGCCCGCACGGATGGTGTAGCCCTGCCACTCGAAGCCCTCGCGCGCCGTGCGCACCGCGCTGGGCGCCGGCGGGTAGAGCCGCATCGACTCCTTGATCACCTGCTCCAGGTACGGCAGCCGCTCCAGGTCGGCGGGCGTGGGCGCAGCGCCGTGCAGTTCACGGTCCAACTCGGCCAGCAGCCGGGCCGTGACATCGGGATGCTGCGCCAGCAGGTAGAAGGTCCAGGCCAGCGCGTTGGCGCTCGTCTCGTGCCCGGCCACGAACAGCGTCAGCAGGTGGTCGCGGATCTGCTTGGGGCTGAGCCGGCTACCGTCCTCGTCGCGGGCCGCCACCAGCATCGAGACCACGTCGCCGGTGTCGGTGCCCTCGCGCTCGTGCTCGGCGATAATCGCGCCCAGCACCCGGTCGATGCGCGCCAGCCCCGCCCGCACGCTGCCGCCGCGCCCCCCCAGCAGCGGCAGGTTGAACGGCACGCGGGCCAGGGTCGCGTTGAACACGCTGCCCAGCGTCCCCACCAGCGTGGCGACGGCCACCCCCAGTTCGCTCGCGTTGCCGCCCAGGTCCATGCTGAACAGCGTCCGCCCGGCGATGACCAGCGCCAGCCGCCGCATCTCGGCGGCCACGTCCAACGCCACGCCCGGCGTCCAGCTATCGAGCATGGCCTGCGTCTCCTGGCGCATCACTTCCTGGTAATTCTCGATCCGTTTGCGGTGGAAAGCGGGCATGATCAGGCGGCGCTGCTTGCGGTGGCGCGGGTCGTCGATAAACAACACGCCCTCGCCCACCAGCAAGCGTACGCCCAGCCGGTCCACCAGCGGCTCGACCAGGAAGTTCTCCACGTTATCGACCAGGATATAGCGGTTCGCCGCCGGGCCGTAGAGCGCCGCGCCATGCACGTTCAACAGGTGGACGCCTACCACCTCGCCGTAGCGCCGGTAGTTGCGGATGGGGTAGCCGATGGGGTCGCGCATCGACGGAAACAGCGTGCCGACGCCGGGCAGCCGCGGCGGATGCGGCGGGAGTCTGGTAGCCATGGGGCAGAAACTCGCTTTCTAAGGCACTATTGTTGCTCGCGCGGCGGCACATTGCCGAAGACGGGCGGCGTGCCGCCGGCGGGCGCGGCCCAGCGCACGGCGTTGCCGATCACCTGGCGCACCAGCGGGTCGTAGTAGGTCGGGAAGCTCTCGTGGCCGGGGCGGAAGTAGAAGATCTTGCCCAGTCCGCGCGTGTAGCAACACCCGCTGCGGAAGACCTCGCCGCCGCTGAACCAGCTTACCAGGACCAGCGTTTCAGGTGCCGGGATGTCGAAGCGCTCGCCGTACATCTCCTCGTGCGCCAGATCGATGTACGGCGGCAGCCCGGCGGCAATGGAATGGCCTGGCTCCACCACCCAGAGGCGCTCGTGGTCGTTGCCCTCGCGCCATTGCAGATTGCAACTGGTGCCCATCAACCGCTTGAAGATCTTGGAGAAGTGGCCGGAGTGCAGCACCACCAGCCCCATGCCCGCCAGCACCCGCGCCTGGATGCGGTCCACCAGCGCATCGGCCACCGCGTCGTGGGCGTCATGCCCCCACCATATCAGCACGTCGGTAGTGTCCAGCGCCTCGGCGGGCAGGCCCTGGTCGGGCGCGTCCAGCGTGGCGGTGCGCACTTCCAGCCCCGGCTGCTCGCGCAAATACGCGGCGATGGCCTCATGGATGCCGTGCGGATAGACCCGGCTGGCCGGATGGCCGCTATTCTGCTCGTGCCGGTACTCGTTCCAGACAGTTACGCGTAAGGGATTACTCACAAGCTCGTCCTTTCATATCCCGTCCATGCCTTGTCACTCTGAGCGCAGCGAAGAGTCTCGTCTCGCAGCTAAGAAGACGAGATGCTTCACTGCGTTCAGCATGACACCGAGGACGGAAAACGCTGTCCCATATAGAGTACGCCGGAACGCCGCTCAGGGGACGCTTGCCACGCCGGGCAAAATCGGCACCTCGGCGCCCGCCCCCGCCGACTCATAGCAGGCGGCGATGATCTCGGCACGGCGCAGGCCGTCGGCGGCGCTGGGCACGGCGGGCGCCCCATCCAGGATCGCGTCGACGAACCGGGCGACCACGGCCTGGTGCCCGCCGCCCGATGGGATGCGCGGCGTCAAGTCGGCGGGCACGCCCGCGACATCGCTGAACACGCGCACGGTGTTTTGATAGCTGTAGTCGCGGACCAGCAGTTCGACGCCGGCCTCGCTGCCGTAGAGCGTCACGCCGAAGTCGTCGCTCGCGGCGCTGTGCGTGGCCCAACTCGCTTCGAGCAGCAGCGTGCCCCCGCCGTCGAGCCGCAAGAACGCCGTCGCCAGGTCCTCGACATCATACGGCAGCCCCTCGGACCCCACGGGCACCAGGGCCGGGCCAGCACCCTTCAGCCCGCGCGGTCCGAACTCGGCATAGGTGGCCGCGCTGACCGCGCGCACCCGCGGCTCATTCATCAGGTAGAGGGCCATGTCTAGCACGTGCACGCCCAGGTCGATCAGCGGCCCGCCGCCCGCCTGGGCCTGGTTGCCGAACCAGCTTCCCAGCCGGGGGATCCCGGCCCGGCGCATCCAGTGGGCCTTAGCGTAGTAAATCCGGCCCAGCGCCCCGCTATCGACGTAGCGCTTGACCCACTGCACATCGCCCCGATAGCGGTGGTTGAACGTGATCATCAGGATGCGGCGGTGAGCCTCGGCGGCGGCGATCATGGCCCGGCCCTCAGCAGGCGTCATCGCCAGCGGCTTCTCGACCAGCACATGCTTGCCGCTCTCCACGGCGGCCATCGTCACCGGCGCGTGCAGTACCGTCGGCAGGCAGATGCTCACCGCGTCGATATCGCGCCGCGCGAGCAGGTCTTCATAATGGCGGTAGGTCTGCGGCACGCCATATTTCTCCGCTGCCGCACGCACCCGGTCGTCGTCCAGCCCGGCCAGGGCGGCGATTTCCACCCGCGGCAGGTCCCTGTACGCCGCCAGGTGCAGCGTCCCGATTCCCGCGCCGATCACGCCGACGCGGAGTTTGCTCTCAGGCATACGGTTCTCCCTTGCTGGAAGTGATCGCGGGCTGTGACCACCGGCCCCGCGGTCCCGTACTATTGTACCGGAGATGGCAAGGCGGCGTCTGTAATCCGGCGGGGCCGGGCGCCGTTCCCACTATGATACATCTGCAAGCCAGGGAGACAGCACAATGGAGACCGTACAAGAACTGGAGATCCTGGGCAGCCTGGTGCTGATCGTGGCGGCGGTGGCGACCCTACTGGTCGTGGCCCCGCTGCAGCCCGGCAGCGCTCTGGCGCCGGTCGCGCTGGCGGTGCTGGGCCTCGGCTTCGTGGGCCTGCGCCACGCGCTGCGCACCCGCCCGTGAGCCTGCCCGGCGCGCGTCACTGCCGCAAGATCGTCGCCAGGTCGGCGGGTAGCGGATGGCGGGCTTGCGGATTGGCCCACAGGGCCACCGGTTCCAGCGCGCCGGTCTCGGTCAGGCGGCGCAAGAGGATCGCGCTGAGCCGCTGGTAGTGGTGATGGAAGTTGCGCGTGCCGAGCAACCCGCGACGTTGAAAAAAGGCATCGTCTTTGCGCAGGGCGCGCTCGGCCAGCACGCCCGGCGCCCCCGCCAGGTCGTCCGCCCCATAGGCCGCCCCGTCCGTGACCAGCACCAGCACGTTGATCACACTCGGCGGAAACTGGGCCAGTTTGGCGCAGATGGTGTTGGCGATCTTGGTGCGCGGGGCCGTGTCCTCGCCCGCCGGGCCGGTGCCGCCGGGGCGCAGCCGCGTGACCTCCACGTTGAACGGGATGCGCGTGCGAAACGTCACCGAAAAATCGGGCCCGCGCTGCTTACCGGCGATATACACCTCATAGGCCACCGCGAACCGGCGCTCCCCCGCCAACCACCGCGCGACAGCCAATTCGGCCACCACGTCCCGTTGCGTGTCTTCGTCCCGGATATTGCGCACCTTCTTGCGGATCTTGTCCCGATGCACTTCCACGAAGGCGCGAAAGGGCGGCGAGGCCTCAAGCCAGCGGGTAAACGGTCCCGCGAAGCTGTAGGTGCTGCCGCTGAAGACGTAGCTCACAAGCTCGTTGACCTTCATCGTCATGTTCACCATCTCCACCGGATCG
>CBJNAR010000158.1:0-7048 GCA_966434075.1 uncultured bacterium | reverse complement strand
GCGGGAGGCGCTGCTGCCGCTGCTGGAGGTGTGGCCCGCCGATCCCGCGGCGGGGCCCGGCTTCCTGCAACCCGGTACGCTCTCGCCCCGGCTGCGCGCCGCGCTGCTCGCGGTGCTGCGCGGCTATTTCACGCCGGAGCAGCGCGCCCGCACCGTCCGCCGCCTGCGCGCCAGCGCCGTCTGGCTGGCGTGTGCCGGCGACCCCGCGGCGGCGGGCCTGGCCGCCCAGGCAGCGGCAGACCTGGCTACCCGCGCCCTGCCCCGCAACCGCTTTGCCCAGGCCCTCGCCCTGCGCAGCGCCCGACGCGCCGGGCCGGAACCTGCGCCCGGCCCGTGAACGGGCGGGCTAGCGCTACGAAGCCCGCCTGCGCGGGCTGGGCGAATAGGGGAGACAGGCCGCGCAGGCGGCCTTGGTTCCCGTAGCCCGCGGCTTTAGCCGCCGGGCGGCCCCCGCGATTGTGACCGGCCCGGCTTTGTGGTAAAATCTCCGAGGCCGCACCTGCCGCTAATGAGGCCCCGGCCCGCGACCCCCACCCAGCGAGAGGAGACCCCGCGTGAACATGTCCCCCCCGATCCCGGCGGGCGCGCGCCGCCCCGGCCAGGTGCGCCTGCTGATTGCCCTGGCTCTGCCCCTGCTCATCGCCGTCGCCATCGCCGGGTGCGGGGACCAGGCGGGCGCCCCGGCGGCCTCGCAGAACGCGCCGCAGGTCATGGTCCACAGCACGGCCACAGTTGCGCCCGGCCAGCGGGTGCCCGATCCCAAGGAAGGCGCCGAGGATACCGCCTACGCGCCGGGCGTCACGCCGCAGTTCCTGGTCAACCTCAAGGACAGCACCAAGGATAAGACCATCGCCCGCTACGCCTTCGCGGTGAGCCACGCGGCGGACCTGAGCAAGATGCCCTGCTACTGCGGCTGCGCGCTCTACCAGCACGCGCACACCAGCCTGCAAAGCTGCTATATACGCAGCATCGGCGCCGACGGCAAGATCGTCTACACCGACCACAGCACCAGTTGCGACATCTGCACGGGCGAGGTCGATCTGATGATGCAGGTGGCCCCTAACACACCGCTGACCGCCATCCGCCAGGCCATCCACCAGAAGTTCGGCTACACCAACGTCTGGACCGACACGCCGCCAATCGAGTAGGGCAGCGGATGCGGGTTCTGCACGTCATTCAGCGCTACTGGCCGTTCCAGGGCGGGTCCGAGGGCTATTTTCAGGAGCTATCCGAAAGCCTGGTGGCGCGCGGCCACGAGGTCACGGTCTTCACCACCGACGCCTGGGACCTGGAGCACTTCTGGATGGCGGGCAAGCGCCGCGTGGAGCGCCCCGCCGTCGAGACCCACAACGGCGTCACCATCCGCCGCTTCCCGGTGCGCCGCCCGCCCCTGCCGCCGATCTACTTCCGCATCTTGCGCCGCGCCATGGCGGAGGCGGGCGACCTGGCCCAGCACACGCCGCTTGACATAACGCCCATGTTACGCCTGGGGACCCGCCTCTCGCCCTGGGTGCCGGGCATGACCGCGGCCCTGCGCGCGCTGCCGCCCGGCGCCTTCGATCTGGTCCACAGCACCAACATCACCCTCGAAAGCCCCATCCTGGCCGCCGAGTCCTATGCCCGGCGGGTGGGCATCCCGGCCTTCATCACGCCGTTCGTCCACCTGGGCGAGCCGGGCGACCGGCGCATTATCCGCTACTACACCATGCCGCACCAGCTTGCCTTGTTGCAGCGCGCCGCCTGTGTTATAGTGCAGACTGAGTTGGAGGCGGCGGCCCTGGCCGCGCTGGGCGTGCCGCGCGCCCGCATGGCGAAGGTCGGCGTGGGGGTGCATCCGGAGCGCGTGCTCGGCGGCGAAGCGGCCCGCTTTCGCGCCAAACATGGCCTGCCACCCGGCATGCCGCTGGTGCTGTTCGTCGGCGCGCTGGCCCGCGACAAGGGCGCGCTGACCCTGCTCGACGCGATGCGCGCGCTCTGGGCGGACGGGGTGGATTCGCGCCTCGTGCTCATCGGCTCGACCGCGCTGGCCGACTTCCAGGACGCCTACGCGAGGCTGCCCGCCGCCGACCGGGCGCGGGTGCTGAAGCTGGGCTTCGTCTCCGATGAGGAGAAGCGCGACGCCTACGCCGCCTGCACGGTGTTCGCCATGCCGTCGCGCACCGACACGTTCGGCATCGTCTACCTGGAAGCCTGGCTCTACGACAAGCCGGTCATCGGCGCCCAGGCGGGGGGCGTGCCCGAAGTCATCGCGGACGGCGCCGACGGCTACCTGATCCGCTTCGGCGATGTGCCCGCGCTGGCCGCGCACCTGCGGGCGCTGATGGCGGACCCGGCGCTGGCGGCGCGGCTGGGGCAGGCAGGCCACGCCAAGGTGCTGCGCGAACACACCTGGGGCCACAAGATCGACCGCCTGGTGCAGCTTTACGAGCAGGCGGTCGCGGACGGAAGGCAGGCCGGTTAGACCGTGGCGCAACCCGACAGCCTGAATACACCCACCCCTCCCGCATGGCCGGCGGCGTCCGTCGTCGTCGTCAACTACAACACTCCCGCCGATGTGCCCGGCTGCCTCGACGCCTTGCTGGCGCTGGACTATCCCCAGGTCGAGATCCTGGTCGTGGACAACGGCACGGGCGGCGGCGCCCCCGTGGGGCTCGGCGACCGCTACCCGCAGGTGCGCGTGCTGGCGCCGGGCGCGAATCTGGGCTTCGGCGGCGGGGCGAACCTCGGCTGGCAGACGGCCACCGGCGACATCCTGGCCGTGGTCAATCCGGATGTGCGCGTGCGCTCTGACTGGCTGCGAGCCCTCGCCGCGGGTCTTCATACCCACGCCGATGCGCGGGCGGCTATCGCCGGCGGTAAGCTGGTCTATCCCGACGGGCGGGTGCAGCACGCGGGCGGCGCCTTCCACTTCCCCGCCGCGACCACCGAGCATATCGGGCGCGGCGCGACGGACAGCCCGGCGTTCGCCCAGGACCGCGAGATGGCCTATGTGACGGGCGGCGCGCTGGCGATCACGCGGGCGGCCTACGCGGCGCTGGGCGGCTTCGACGCGGGGTTCTGGCCGGTCTACTTCGAGGACGTGGACCTCTGCACCCGCGCCTGGGACGCCGGGTACTCGGTCTGGTACATCGCCGCGGCGGTGGCCACTCACGCCGAGTCGGCCTCGCTGGCCCACGGCGGCCCCGACTACTTCCGCTACTACCACCGCAACCGGCTGCGCTATGTGCTGCGCCACTACGCCCGGCCCCAGGTGCTGGGCGCGTTCGGCCCCGCGGAGGAGGCCCGCCTGCGCGGCGACCTGGAGCTCGCCGACCGCTCCGCCAGCCTGAACCTCTACGCCGACCCGACGGCGCTGAGCGACGTGGCCGGGACCGCCGTGCCGCCGCCGCTGCCCTCCGCCGCTCCCGGCCCGGCCACGGCCCGCCGCGACCGGCTTGCCGGTATGGTAGGGGAGGCGCTGGAGCACTGGCGGGTGACGCCGCCGCCGTTCCGGTCGCGGGTGCCGGGGCTGGCTTGGCTACGCACCCGGCTCAATAACCTCTGGACGCGCTGGTACGTTGATCCCATCGTGGCCCAACAGGTCGAGTACAACGCCGCGCTGGCCCGCACGGTGCGCGAACTGGCCGATCAGGTCGCGGGCCTGGAAGCCGCACTGCTGGTTCGCACGGGGCTGGAACAGGCGACCACGGACCAACTGCTGCCCCCGACGCCCACGTCCTCGGCGCCCGCCGGGGCAGGAGACAACCAACCGCTCAGCACCGGAATGGACCACGGATCGCGGGGCGATGCGTAGTGCCCGGTTGGCCGCGAAAGGAGCAGGCATGGTAACGGATCGCGAAATCGCGGAACTGCTGGCCAGGTTGGCGGCGGTGCCCGCGCGCTTCGCCACGGCCTGTGGCCGGTTCGAGGAGGCCGACGCGGTGGTGCATCCGGCGGCGGGCGAATGGTCGCCGGCGGAGGTGCTGGCCCATCTGCGCGCCTCGCACGACATCACCGAGCCGCGCATCCTGGCCATCCTCGCCCGCGACAACCCGCCGCTGCCCGCCTTCGACGAGCGCCGCTGGCAGGAGGTGGCCCGCTACGTTGCACTACCCATGACCCAGTCGTTGGAGACATTGCGCTTGCGGCGGCACGAACTGGTGCGGGCGCTGCGCGGGCTGCCCGCCGCTGCCTGGATGCGCATCGGGCTGCACGAGGAGCGCGGCCCGCTCACTGTGCTCGAGATCGCGCGGGACATCGCCGCCCATGACGAGGAGCATTGTGTCCAGGTCGAGCGCATGGCGCGGGACGGCGGGGCACAGGCTGGAAGCGTGTAGGACAGGACTATCAATGGACAAAGCGAAACCGCAAGCAGATGATGGCACCCTCTCCGGTGTGGATCCGGCGCAGGCCCTGGCCGAATTGCGCGACCAGATCCGGCAGCGCAGCGCGCGCCTGGGCGGGCGGCTCGACGCCGGGGCGGGCGGCGGGGGCGGCGCCAATTTCAGCATGAACCAGGTGCGCCAGAGCGTGGACGAGGTCAACGACCTCTGGTTCGTCAGCGCCCACCTGCCGATCACCTGGAAGGTGCCGGGCGTGGGCACGGCCATCGCCTACGCCAAGAAGGCGACGCGCGTGCTGCTGCGCTGGTACATCAACCCGATTGTCGAGCAACAGAACCGCTACAACAGCGCCGTGGCCCGCGCCCTGGTCGAGATCACCGCCTACCAGGAGCGGCTGACTCGCGAATGGCAGGTGCTGGAAGAGCGCGTGCTGGCCCTGGAAGCCCAGGTGAACAGCGACCAGGCGCCGCCTGCAGGCGGTGCCGGAGAACAGGCGGGCGACACGGGGACCGGCGCATGAGCAAGGGGGCCGGGGCGCTGCATATCGCCGTCTGCACGGCGCAGGTGCCGTTTGTGCACGGCGGCAACGAGGTGCTGGTCGAGGGGCTGGTGGCCGGGCTGCGCGGGCGGGGGCATCGCGTCGCCGAGATCGCGCTGCCGTTCAAGTGGTACCCGCGCGACTCGTTCATGGGCAGTGTGCTGGCCTGGCGCATGGTCGACATCACCGAGGCCAACGGCGTGCCGGTGGACCTGGCGATCTGCACCAAGTTCCCGTCGTATGTCGTGCAGCATCCGCGCAAAGTGGTCTGGCTGGTCCACCAGTACCGCCAGGCGTATGACTGGTTCGGCACGCCGCTGAGCGACCTCACCTCCACGCCCGACGACACCCGCTTCCGCCGCTGGCTGGCCGATCTGGACCGCAAGACCATCGGCGAGGCGCGCGGCATCTATGCCATCTCGCGCAACGTGGCCGGGCGGCTGCGCAAGTACAACGGCCTCCAGGCCACGCCGCTCTACCCGCCCTTACGCCCAGGTTTCCACCCCGGCCCGCAGGGCGACTATGTGCTGCACCTGAACCGCCTGGACGCCGCCAAGCGCGTGGACCTGCTCTTGCGCGCCGCCGCCCAGGTGCCCCGCGACGCGGCGAACGGCCTGCGCTACGTCATCGCCGGCGACGGGCCGGACCGCGCGGCGCTGGAGCGGCAGGCCGCAACTCTGGGTCTGGGCGAGCGCGTTCGCTTCGCCGGGCGCGTCTCCGACGCCGAGGCCGCCGATCTCTACGCGGGCGCCCGCGCCGTCTATTACGCCCCGGTGGACGAAGATTACGGCTTCTCCACAGTCGAAGCGTTCGCGTCGGGCAAGCCGGTGATCACGACCAGCGACGCCGGGGGCGTGCTCGAATTCGTCGAGGACGGCGTGACCGGGCTGGTTACGCCGCCGGACCCGGCGCGGGTAGCCGAGTCGCTGGCGCAGGTAGCCGCGGACCCGGCGGCGTGCGTGCGCATGGGCGAGGCCGGGCGGGCGCGCGTGGCGGGCATCACCTGGGACCATGTAGTTGATACGCTGCTGGCGGGGGCGCGCTGATGCGGCTGGCCTATTTCAGCCCGCTCAACCCGGTGCAGTCGGGCATCTCGGACTACAGCGAGGAGTTGCTGCCGTTCCTGGCGCGTGGGGCCACGGTCGATCTGTTCATCGACAAGTACAAGCCGTCCAACCCGGCCATCCCGGTGCAGTTCCGGGTGTTGCCGGCGGGCCGCTTCGACGCCGCGCCCTACGACAGCGCCGTCTACCAGATGGGCAACAGCCCCGCCCACGCCTACATCTACGAGCGCCTGCTGAAGACGCCCGGCGTGCTGGTGCTGCATGAGTTCGTGCTGCACCACTTGCGCATGTGGATGGCGCTGCGCCGGGGCAAGGGGCGGGCCTATCTCCAGGCCATGCGCGCGACCTACGGCGAGGCCGGGCGGCAGGCCGCCGAGCGCGTGCTGCTGGGCCAGCACCCGGAGGCGCTGTTCAACTTCCCGCTGGTGGAAGAGGCGCTGACCCGCGCCACGGGCGTGATCGTCCACAGCCGCTACATGGCCGACCAGGTGCGCCAGGTGCGCGCCAATGTGCCGCTGGCCGTGGTGAATATGGGCGTGCCGCTGCCGCCCTACGTGCCGCGCGACGTAGCCCGCGCCCGGCTGGGCCTCGACCCCGACGTGTTTATCCTCTCCTCGATGGGCCACCTCAACCCGTACAAGCGGCTCAACGTGGCCCTGCGCGCGTTCAAGGCGCTGGTCATGCAGTACCCGCGGGCGCTGTTCCTGCTGGTCGGCAGCCGGTCGCCCAACTACAACGTAGACCGCATGATCGCCATGCTCGGCCTGCAAGAGCGCGTGCGCGTCATCGGCTACGCGCCGCCCGCCGAGTTCGCCGACTACCTGGCCGCCTCGGATGTCTGCATCAACCTGCGCTACCCCACGGCGGGCGAGACCTCGGCGGCGCTGTTGCGCATCATGGGCGGGGGCAAGCCGGTGCTGGTCTCGGCGGTCGGCTCGTTCACCGAGTTGCCCGACGCGGCGGCGGCCAAGGTGGACGTGGGCGGGATCGAGGAGGAGTTGCTGCTGGAATATCTGCTGCTGTTGGCCCGGCGGCCCGATCTGCGGCTGGCGATGGGCCGGGCGGCCCGCCGCTATGTGGCCGAGCAGCACACGCTCGAAGGCGCGGCCCGCGGCTACCTGACC
>CBJNAR010000157.1:0-7061 GCA_966434075.1 uncultured bacterium | reverse complement strand
CATGGCGTGCCTGATCGCGGGCCGCGCCGTCTTGCGCCTGCGGGGAGGGCTGTGCTACAATGCGCCCAGCACAGCTACTTATAGGAGGCGGTATGGCAGAACGACGGCTGGCGCGTGTGTTTGTCTGGAAGCAGGGCGCCGAACCCGACCCCGACTATGTCCAACAGGTCTTGCAGGCGGCGGTACCGGAGGCGCGGCGGCCCGGCGGCGAATATGCCGTCACGGGGGAAGCCGCGCCCGCCGAGTGGCCCGCGGATTTCTGGAGCTTCGCCCTGCCGCGCCTGCGCCAGGGCACCGACTGGACCGATCCGGCGCGCTATGAACTGGCGGGCTGGACGGGCACCGATTCCCGGTCCGGGTCGCGGCTGTTCGTGGTCAGCGTCTACGAGCGCCCGCAAACTCCGGCGGCCCCGGCAGCGGCCCCTACTGCCCAGGCGGCAGCGGCGCCGCCCGCAGCCCCGACCGCGGCGGAGCCGCCGCCCGCGCCCCCCGCCGCGCCGGAGACGCCTCCCCCTGCCCCCCCGGCGGCCAGGGCGCCGGAACCGCCACCTGCGGCGCCGGCGCAATCCACACCGGTACCACCCGCGTCTGCCGTCACCATTGCGCCCGCCGCAACCCGGCCGGCGACCGGCGCATCACTCCCGACTAGCACGCCGCCCGGCATGGGCTACGGCGCCCCGCCCGCCGGGTTCCCGGTGGACACGACAGAGGCCGCCGCCCGTGGCCCGGCCTGGGGCATGGCGCCTGCCGCGGGGGCCCCGCCCGCCACCACGGTGTATCCACCGCCCGCGCCCCCACCGGGCTATGCGCCCGCCCCCGCCGCGGCCTACCCGGCGCCCGGCTATGTCCCGGCGGCCGGCGCGGGCTATCTGGCAACACCGGGCGCCGCGTATCCTACCGCCGGCTATCCGCCCGCGCCGCCGGCTGCCGCGCCTGCCCAGCAAGGGCCGGGCTATCTGCTGCCCGCCTCGCCGTCCAATGCCTACCCGCATCAGACCGGCATCACCGCCGACGAGCTGGCGGGCGTGGGGCGGTTTTACGTCGGGTTGGGGCCGCGGCTGGTCGCCGGGCTGGTGGACCTGGTGCTGATCGGCATGCTCGAACTGACCCTCGTGCTGGCCGTGATCCTGATCGGGCGGCGGCTGAACACCGGGTCGAATGCCGACCTGATCGCGGCGGTGCTGGGCTGCGTCACGGTCCTGGTGGGCCTGGGGGTGATGGTCATCTACCTGGCCGACTTCTGGGCCTGGCGCGGGCAGACCCCCGGCGCGATGATGATGGGCCACAAGGTGGTCACGGCGAGCGGCGCGAAGCCGTCGCTGGGCCGGGCGATGCTGCGCGCCATCGGCTATATCATGTCGCTGTTGACGCTGGGCATCGGGCTGCTGGTCGCACTGAGCGACGAGCGCAAGCAGGCGATGCACGACCGCATGGCCGGGACCTTCGTCGTGCCGGCCCAGCCGCCGCCCGGCCCGCGCCCCGCCGACTTGCCCGGTTATCCGCCCGTGGAGGCGAGCGCCGCCGCGCCGGCAGCCCCCGTCCCTGCCCCGGTGCCGCCGGCGCAGGCCGCCCCACCGGCCTACGCCCCCGCGCCGGTCGCCCCGGCCTACGCCCCCGCGCCGGTCGCACCCCCGGCGGCGCCGGCCTACCCGGTCTCGACCCTGCTGCCCGCCGTGCCGCAGGCCGAACCCGCCGTTGCCGCGCCCATGGCCGCCGCGCAAGCATCACAAGCGCCGGCCCCCGCGGAACCGGATCATAGCGCGGGCGCGCAATTCCGCCGGGGCCTGGAGTTGCTGGCCGAGGGCACGCGCGAACCGGGCGGCGACCGCACGCTGCTGATCGTCGAGCCCGAAGCCGGGCAGGCTGCCACCGCCGCCTTCAACGCCGCCGCCGCTGCCGACCCTGGCGCGGCCATCTATCGCTACTTTGTCGGCGTGGCCCGCCGCTATGGCGAGGGTTACCCGGCGGCGCAGGGCGAGTTCGACCGGGCGCGGCAGATCGACCCCGGCTACTGGGAAGCGCAGATGCAGAGCTTCTTCGGTCCGCGCTGGCACGATGCGTTTGCCTACCCGGCGTGGTCGGCGCGCGCCGCGGCTTTGACGGGCGTGCTGCGCGCGTTGCTCCCGCCGCGCCCCGGCATCCGCCTGGTGATCGTGCGCGAGGGCGGCGCGCGCACCGTGAGCGTGCTCTGCCACACCCGGCGCGATAGCTGGAAGCGCCCGCCCACTGCCGACATGCCCGCGCGCATCGAACTGGTGCCCAGCGCCACGCCCAGCGGGCTGATCGTCGCCCTCTACGTAGCCCTGCGCGACGATCCACAGAACCCCTACCGCGGCGAGACCTTCATCAATCCCGCCGAGGCGCCCGGCCCCGACGACGACGCCACGCAACTAGGCCAGAACCTGATCCTGCAACTGGCCCGCCAGAGCCACACCTATCTCATCTTCGCCGACGAGACGGGCACTCTGCTGCTGAACCGCCAGCTCGTCTTTGACGCCGCCACGCGCCACAATCTCGATCAGGTGGCGACCCAGGTGCAGGCGGTGGCCTACCAGGCCATCGAGCGCAACCAGCCGATGTCGCTGGGCCAGTTCCAGGAAGCCGCCCGCTGGCACATCCAGCAGTTCCCGCTGGAGCGCGTGCAGATCTGAACCGGGCCCGGCCACTGCAAGCAGAGACAAACCGGGGGTGCGGAAACAGGTTCCGCGCCCCCGGCCCTTTTGCCGGGTCCTCCAGCGCGCGGCCGCGACGCGAAAGCCGGATCGCGCTGACTTCCGGCGAATCGCGTGCGCCGCAAACCATCCCCTCAGCCCTGGCCGGACTTGTAACGATTCGTGTACCCTATTCTACGAGAATATTTACGTATCGGGTGTAGAATGGCGGACGGCTATTGACAACCAGGCGCAAATGTTAGAAACTGTGCAGCGCGTACCACAGGACCCCAGGGGCCACCCCAGCCCGGCTTACAGACTGCCGGGGCAGCCCGCACCTCCTGGGGCCGCCGCATGGTTGCTGGATATGCGATAGGAAGGAGGTAAGTACCTGGCGCCGGAACAACGATAGCCTCAGATTGTTGTCTTGTTCATCACACATGCGCATAGAAACCGAAGGAGGATCTCCTATGTCTCGGAGAGTGCTGGGTGTGCTGGCATCCCTCGTGGTGCTCAGTCTGCTACTAAGCGCGTGCGGCACCGAGGCGGCCCCTACCGCCACCGCGGTCCCTAGTTCCGGATCCACGAGCGGGCAAACGGGGGCGAAAACGGGCGGCGAACGCAAGCTCGAAATCTTCCACTGGTGGACGGCGCCCGGCGAGCGCGAAGCCGCCGACGCCATGTTCAAGACCCTGAAGGACAAGTATCCCGATATCGAACTGGTCGAAAACCCCAATCCCGGCGGGGGCGGCGTGAACCAGCGCGTGGTCTTGCAGTCGCGCATTGCCGCCGGTGACTATCCCGACACCTTCCAGACCCTGGGCGGCGCAGAACTGAAGAATTACGTCGACAGCAATGTGTTGCAGCCGCTGGATGACCTGTGGAAGGAGATCGACTACGCCGCCGTCATCCCCGGTCCCCTCGCCAAGGCAGTCACGGTCAACGGGCACCCCTACAGCGTCCCGCTGAACATGCACATCCAGAACATCCTGTATTACAACAAGAAGCTGTTCGATGAACTGAGCATCCAACCGCCGCAGACCTTTGAAGACCTCGTCGCCGCCTGCGATAAGATCAAGTCCTCCAAGCCCGATATGACCTGCCTTGGTCTCGGGTCCAAGGAGAAGTGGGGCGATGCGTTCGTCTTCGACAGCATTCTGCTGCAGGAGGGCGGCGCGGACAACTACGTCAAGCTGTACAAGGGCGAGATCGACGTGACCAGCGACAAGGTCTACCGCAGCGCGCTGGAGAAGTTCCAGAAACTGGCCCCGTACGTCAACTCGGACCATGCCGGCCTGACGTGGGACCAGGCGGTGGCCCTGGTCGGGTCGGGTAAAGCGGCCATGACCATCATGGGCACCTGGGCCATCGGCGCGTTTACCAAGGGCTCGAACTGGAAGCCTGGTGAGGACTTCGGCGCCGTCACCTTCCCGCAGAAGCCCGAGCGCATCCTGCTGTTCCACCCCGATACCTACGGCATCACCACCAAGGCCCCGCATCCGGGGGCCACGGCGGACTGGCTGAAGGTGGTGGCCTCGTCCGAACTGCAGGTTCCAACGGACGTGATCCAGGGCGGCCTGTTCGCCCGCAAGGACATCGACCCGAGCAAGTTCCCGGATCCGATCCGCCAGGAACTGGCCGGCTATGTGCGCGACAATCCCGGCAAGCTGATCCTCGATCAGCACGGCAGCATCTTGCCGGCCACGGCCCAACCGGTCTACTGGGACATCCTGTCCTCCTTCCTCGTGCAACCCAACGTGGACAAGGCGATCAAGGATGTAGACAGCATGTTCAAGACCTACAAGGTCAAGGACGCCTCGGCCTGGTACGCCTGGCCGTAATCTTCCAGCGAATCTCAGCCGGCAATTAGCCACGCGGCGAAGGGCGAAAGACGAAGGACGAACCCGCGCAGTCGTCTTTCGCCCCTTCGCTTGCGCCCGACAGGCTTTTTGTCTTTGCGCCCGGCGCGAAGGATAACCGAGCTATGGCACTGACCCTGGGAAAGCGCAAGCCGGCAGGCGCGGGCCCGCGCCGCGGCAGCTTCACGGAAAACCTGGTCTTTCTCGTTCCCATGCTGTTCTTTGTGGTGCTGCTCTACGGTACCTTGCTGTGGACATTGTACGTCTCGTTCACCAACTGGCATAACATCACCCCCAATTACGATCTGAGCGGATTCCAGTGGTACGAGTTCCTGGTGCAGCAGCCGCGCTTCCAGGTGGACATCACCAACAACCTGCTCTGGCTGGTGGTCGGGGTGGTGCCCACCATCGTGCTTGCCATCCTGCTGGCCTACTTCCTGGAGCTGATGCCTTTTCCCAAGATCGAGTCCTACATCCGGACCCTGATCCTCTACCCGGTGGCGATGTCGTTCATCGTGACCGGCACTATCTGGTCGTGGATGTACGAACCGCAAAAAGGCGTGCTCAACACCCTGCTGCGGGGCGTGGGGCTGGATCCCCCGTTTCGCTATACGACGGACCCCAACAGCGCGACCCTATGGTTGATCGTCATCTTTATCTGGCAATACCTAGGGTTCTCGGTGATCATCATGCAGTCGGCGTTCCGCACGAGCGATCTGCAGGAGATGGTCGAATCGGCCACCATCGACGGGGCCTCGCGGCTGCGCATCCTGGTCTCGATCCTCCTCCCCAACATGCGCGGCGGGATTCTCGTGCTGGTGTCGCTGCTGCTGATCTCCACGCTCAAGGTGTTCGACATTGTGTTCATCGTCACCTACGGCGGGCCGGGCATCTCCACCGACGTGCTGGCGCTCAACATGTGGGTGACGACATTCCAGCAACACCTGGTCTCCGCCGGGGCCGGGATCGGCATCGTCATCTTCCTCATGGCTTTTGTGATTGTCATCCCGTACACCATCTACGCATTCAGGAAGTGGTTCGAGTAAACAACTCGCACTCTAACAAGTGGAGCTTTCCGCGGACGGAGCCTGCGTACCAAGCAGAGTACCCACCGCGAAGTCTGGCCGGTTTACAGCGGCCCGGCTACGAATATTCATAGCCGCGATGTGGTCGGCTAGCCCAGCGAAGCCACACGCCACACAGAGGAATTTGCTTTGAGTTCGACGGTTTTGCTTGTCCTGCCCGCCACAGGCAGGGCACGTCCGGCTCGTATAGCGCGGGTCGACCAAAACCAGCCGTACCCCGGCCATTTGAGCTTTATAGGTCACGAACTGCCGCAACTGGTAGAACGCCCACGTGTGGAGGCTACGCCGCTGCGCCTTGCGAACCGTGATCCGCGCTCGAATGCCTCTGAGATCTTCCAGGGCAATCGCGCGCTGGGTGTCTTTGGCTTGCGTAACCAGCCATTTGCTGACATTATGGTTTACCCAAGTAGCAAACCGAGTTTCGTTGCGCCGGCGTTTGCGGAGGAGGCGTTTGGCGGCGCGGGTGCCCTTGCGTTGCAGTTTGCCGCGCAGCCGGGAGTGCCGCCTCCGCAGGCCATTGACCTGCCGGCCGCTGTAGATCCTGCCATCGCTGTCGGTGGCGAGATTGACAATGCCGAGATCGACCCCCAGAACGTCATCGGTCTCCCCAGGAGGGGGTTCCGTGTAGTTGACAGTAGTGTAGAGATACCAACGGCCATCGCGATACACCAGATCGGTTTCGCCTTGCTGGGCGGCCAGCAGCGCACGGGCGCGTTCATCACACACGAAGGGAATGCGCTGCCGTCCGATCACGGTCCAGATGGATACTGTATCCTGGCCCCAACTGAGGATTCGCGCGTCGTATGCGATGCTACCCAAAGGGCGAAAAACTCGCTGGCGCTTGTGGTCTAGTTTGTCGGCATCGGCGACCTTGGCGAACAGGCGCACGACCACTTGCGCCGACAGCCCTGAGGTTTCTCGGATTGGGTAATACAGCAACTTGTGTAGGTTGTACTGTCCGAACGTCTGCTGAACCCAAGCATACGCGCTGATTTCGTTGGCAACGGCGTTGGCCTGTTCCAGCGTGCGACGCAGGGCATCGGCTTGTGCAGGGTTGGGTCGTAATTTGATTGCTACAATCAACTTCACAGATCCAGTGTATTTCAAAACTTGAAACTTGTCGAGGCAGTATGCAGTAGCTGCCCAGGCTGAAAGACCGGTATATCCAAGGAGTTATTGATGAAAAGCAATCGCCCGAGTGTCCGCATCCTGGTGATCGTGATTCTGCTGGTGCTTAGCTTCGTCTACCTGTTGCCCGTCTACGTGTTGCTGGTGACCTCGTTGAAGTCGCTGCAGGAGATCAACCAGGGGAATTATCTGCTACCGAGCAGCAACCCGCAGTTCGGTAACTTTGCGGAAGTGCTGTTCGGCAGCAGCAACTTTCGCAGCGAAATGATCCCCCGCCTGGGCAATTCGATGGTCATTTCCTTCAGCGTCACGGCGCTGTCGGCCTTGTTCGGCAGTCT
>CBJNAR010000156.1:0-7085 GCA_966434075.1 uncultured bacterium | reverse complement strand
TCAGTAGTCGGTCACACGGGAATTGTCATGCTGAGCGGAGCGAAGAATCTCCGTCTTGTAGCCCAAACGACGAGACTCTTCGCTACGCTCAGAGTGACAATGAATGCTTGATGCGCTGTTGGCCTGCCCGGTCGCTCCGTTTGCCGCGATCACCACCGCGCCGGGCCTCGGCGGCAACCGTGTCACGATTATTGCTTATAGCGAATCGATGGGACGGCCCCGCGAGTACCGGCAGCGCGCCGGGATGCGGCCCGGCCCCGCCCGGCGGTGCCACGCCGTCCGGCGAGAATCCGTATTAAGCATTACCTGGCCGCGGCAGCACCCTGGGGGCCGCCGGCGATCAGTTGCGTGGAGGTCTGCGCTATGCTCCCGATGAAGAACCTGTTTAACGTCGTCAAACGCTCAGTCAGCGAATACAGCCAGGACAATGTCGCCAATATGGCCGCCGCCCTGGCCTTCGCCGCGTTCTTTAGTATTTTCCCGCTCATCCTGTTCCTGGTGTCGCTGGCGAGTTTTCTGCTCTCGCCCGAGCAGGCCCGCCAGTGGGTGCTCCAGAATGTGCTGCCCAACTTGCAGAGCAGCACCGACGAGTCGAACGTCTTTGTCAAGACGATTACCGACGTGGTGGCGGCCAGGGGCACCGGCACCGGCATCGCGGCCCTGATCGGTCTCGTCAGCCTGCTCTTGAGCGCCTCCGGCGTCTTCGGTACACTGCAACTGGCGATCAATCGCGCCTGGGAATGCGACAAGGCGGGCAGCCTGATCAAGGATAAAGTCATCGCCTTCGTCATGGTGCTGGGGGTCGGGGCGGTGATGGTGCTCTCCACAGCCATCTCGGCCATCTTGACCGGCCTCCAGAATACGACCAGCGGCATCATCGGCAATCTCTCCTGGCTGTGGGAGATCTTGAACTTCCTCATCTCGCTGGGCCTGCTCGCCGGGGTGCTGGCGATCCTCTATCGCACCCTGCCGCGCTGCAAGGTCGAATGGTCCGATGTCTGGCTGGGCGCGCTGATCACGGCGGTCGCGTTCGGGATTCTGAAATACGGCTTCGCCTTCTACCTGGGCAATTTCGCCAAGTACCAGGCTGTCTATGGTGCGTTGGGGGCGATCATCGCCGTGCAGACCTGGATCTACCTATCCTCCCAGGTGCTGCTCTTTGGGGCCGAGTTCTGCTCGGAATATGCCGGGGAACGCCAGGATATGGAAGCCGACCGCGCCCGCGCGGCCAACCAGGCCACCGCCGAGCAGCGCGAGCAGCAGGCCACCCAGCGCGCGGAAGACCGCCGCCGGCTCCGCGAGGCCGAAGAGCAGGCGCGCATCGCCGGGCGGACGCCGGTGCCCGCGGCGGGGCCCGACGCCTCCCAGCAGACGGCCACCGTCTTTGCCGCCGCCGCGGGCGTGGCCGCGGCTATTGGACTGCTCGGCAAGATGCTGAGCGGCAACCGCCGGGCCTGACGCTCGGCGGCAACGGACCATCCAACTTTTCACGGATAAGGAGTACTGACGGTGCACGATCATGATGCGGAAGACGATGTGATGCGCAACCTGGTGCGCGGGCTGCTGACCTTGCTCTTGACGACGGTGGCCACCTGGCTGGCGGGCCGCCTGACCGATATGATTCTAGGCCCGGCGGAGGAATAGCGGCCCGCTCGCCGCCCGATTCGCCCGGCGTAGCGAACGAACCCAACAGGCCGTTCCAGGCGTAACAGCCCCCGGATGGGTTCGTTACTATTAGCACCGGCAGATCGTATGATGGAGTCCTGCAGCTCCCGTTGCCCACCATGCCGGGCACCCCTGGAGGAGTAGACACGATGATACAAAACGAACTCAGCCGCCGGCGTCCCGGCCAGCGCGGATGCTGCGGATGCGGCCTGGCCGCGATGCTGGGCATCGCCACGCTTGGTATGGCTGCGCTTTGGAGTCTGCTGCGACCGGGCCGCCGTCCCGTCGCCTAAGTTTTCGCCGGAGGTTATGGCTATGGAATGTTTCGGCCTCATTCTGTTCCTGATTATCGCTGCGATTATCGGCTGGTTTGCCGACCTGATCGTGCCGGGTAAGATGCCCTATGGCTGGATCGGCGGCATCATCGCGGCGATCATCGGCGGGCTGCTGGGCGGCGTGCTGCTCGGCCACTGGGGGCCGTGGGTCGGGGGCCCCGGCTTTGTCTACTACATCATCCCCGGCCTGATCGGCACGATCATCGTGGCCTTCCTGGTGCGGTTCCTGCTCGGCCAGACGGGCCGCCGCTCGCTGTAACGAAGGACACCCGGCATGCCGAAACGCACGCGCTCCTGGGAACCGGATATCTACGCAATGGCCGCCGCGCGCGCCGCCCGGCAAGCCGCCGTGATGCCGCCCGGCCCGACCATCACCGATCTGGCGGCGGCAGAGGCGGCAGGCGAAGCCGAACCGGAACCCACGCTCGATGAACCGGTCGCCACCGCCGTGGTGCCGGTGGCCGTGCCGGTGCCGGGCCGACCCCGCGCCGCCCGCAACGACAACAGCACGTTGATCGGGCTGGTGGCGGGCGCCCTGGCCGGCGCGGCGCTGGGGCTGCTGGCGGCGCCCGCATCCGGTGCCGCCTTGCGCCGGCAGTTGCGCGCCGGCGCGGAAAGCCGCACGCACGCGGCCCGGCAGCAGGTTGAAACCGTGGCACAAAACATGCCTCGTACTACAGCAGCGAGGGCGGATCCCTCGACCGCTGAAGAGCGCAACCAGGCATGAAGGAGGCGATTACGGCATGTTGAAAGGTGTGCGAGTTAGCGTCAAGTACTTCACATTGGGGTTGCTCGCCGGTTTGCTCGTCGCCCCGCGCAAGGGAGACGACACCCGTGCGCTGCTGGTGCAACGCGGTCGCGAGTACCTCAAAGAGTTGATGAGCAGCGGCCAGCAGGCCGCCGCCGATCTCGGCGCGAAAGCGCGGGATACGGCGCAGGATACCTTCAAGAACGAGGGCCGCAGCTACGACAGCACCTCGACATCGAGCGTGCAATAGGCTGCCCGCCCCAGGGCGCAACAAGTAGCGTGGCGAACGCAGTACGAATGATAGCCATATAGACAACAGGAGGAAAAGTCCATGTTATCTCTCATTGGTTGGCTGATTGTTGGCGCGATTGCCGGCTGGTTGGCAAGCATGTTCATGGGTCGCGGCGGCTATGGCCTGATTGGCGACATCATCATGGGCATCATCGGCGCCTTCGTCGGCGGCTTCCTGATGGGCCTGGTCAATCCCAGCTTCACCATGGACGGCCAGTCCTGGTGGGTGACGATCCCGGTTGCCTTCATCGGTGCCGTGATTGTGATCTGGCTGGTGCGCCTGGTTACCAAGGGCCGGACGGCAGTCTGACACCGCGCGGACACGCGCACCCCCTAGGCAAGAGTAGTCTCAGGCCGCCTCTGGCCGCGCATGCGCGGCCAGAGGCGGTTGCTATAATATCCGGTCCCACGCAAAGGAGCCAATATGATGGCACAGGATGAGCCGAACGGTGAGAGCGGCAGCAATGCCGTGGCGATTGTGCTGATTGTGCTAGCGCTGCTGGTACTGGTGCTGATTGTCCTCTGGATGAGTGGCGCGTTCGCCACGCCGCCGGCTCCGGCGGCCTGAGAAGGAGATCCGTATGTTTCCGGTCGGCGACGAAGGCACCCCGGCCTCCCAAGGCTTACCGATTGTCAACCTCAGCATCATCGCGATTTGCGTCCTGGTCTTTCTGCTCCAACTCATGTTGGGGCCGGATCAGTCGGTTATGGCCTACGGCACCATCCCCTATGAAATCACCCATAATGTCGATCTGGGGCCGAATTGCAACTTCTGCCTGGGGCTGCCGGAACAAACCATCGCGTTCCCGGTCTATATCACGCTGCTGACCTCGATGTTTATGCACGCCAGTTGGCTGCACATCGGCGGCAACATGCTCTTCCTCTATATCTTCGGCGACAATGTCGAAGATGCGATGGGCCACGTCGGGTACGCGGTGTTCTACCTGCTGTGCGGCCTGGCGGCAAGTTTCGCGCAGATCTTCACCGATCCCAACTCGCCGATACCCGGCGTGGGCGCCAGCGGCGCGATCGCCGGGGTCATGGCCGCCTACCTGGTCATGTTCCCGCAGGCCCGCGTGCGCGTGCTGGCCGGCTACTACGGCATCATCCGCGTGCCTGCCCTGATCATGATCGGCCTGTGGATCGCCACGCAACTCATCAGCGGGATCGGCACTATCGCGCCCTCGTCGACCACCGGGACGGGCGGTGTGGCCTACTGGGCGCATATCGGCGGCTTCGTCGCCGGGCTAATCCTCGTCTGGATCTTCCGCCGCAACACGGCCCCCGTGCGCAGATACTAAACGAGTGCTGAGTGCTGAGTGCTGAGTGCTGAGTTGAGACGAGTGTCACGGTAGGTGTGCGCTTCATGCGTTCCCCTACGGGCCAACTCCTCCGCACTCGTCCCTTGTTACTCTCCAAACTCACTCAGCAATGTGCTACGCACCGCTGCGCGAGCAGCATTCAGCACTCGCCTGGGGTTGCGGGAGCGGCGGTCAGTGGTATAATACATAGCCTGTGATGATACCGCCTGCCGCAACCAGCCCCAATACCCCCGCCGCGACCGAACCTGCCGCGCTCGTGGAGTCCCTGCGCCGTCCGCCCCGGCGCGCGCAGCGGTATGAGTGGCTCGTGCTGCTGGGGCTGGCCGCCGTCACCGAACTGGCCTATTTGTTCGGCTTCGTCCTGCCCTATCCGCTAGCCGGCAACTACGCCACGCCGCTGCTTGACCTCAACCGCCTGAGCGGGCACACCGCCGCCAGCGCCAACTATTTCGCCGTCACCTGGGCGGTCAGCTTTGCCGCCATGTTCATCGCCTACCGGCGCTGCCCGGCCATGCCGTCGCGCCGCTACCTGGCGGTGCTCGGCGCCGCCGCGCTCGTCTTCAACCTCACCCTGCTGCTGATGTATCCGACCGGCGCTGCCGACCTGTTCGACCAGATCTTTCGCGCGCGCGAACTGGTAGTCTACGGCAAGAATCCGTTCTTCTACCCGCCCGCCGCCCCGATCTTCGCCCACGACCCCTTCCGCCCCTACGTTGGCGGCTGGGCCGGGACGACCTCGCCCTACGGCCCGGTGTGGGAATTGCTGGCGGCGGGCACCGCCTGGCTGGCGGGCAACGACCTGTGGCGCGCGGCCATCTTCTTCAAGGGGCTGGTCATCCTCGCCTACGCCGGCACCGCCTGCCTGATCTACGCCACGCTGTGGCGGCTGCGCCCGGCCTGGGCGGCGCGCGGGCTGCTGTTCTTCGCCTGGAACCCGCTGGTGCTGTGGGAGACGGCGGGCAACGGGCATAACGACATGGTGATGGTCCTGTTCATCATCGGCTGCTGCTGGCTGCTGGCCCGCGGCGGGCGCGCGGCGCTGCTGGCGCCCGTGGCGCTGGCCCTGGCCGCGCTCACCAAGTTCGTGCCTGTGTTGCTGCTGCCCATCGTGCTCGTCGTGCTCTGGCAAGACTACCAACCCGCACCCGGCGCATCGCTCCGGACCTGGGTGCGCGCCGTCGCGCCGGTGGTCGCCGCCGCCGCGGCGTTCCTGATCATCTGCGTGCTGTTCTATGCGCCCTTCTGGTATGGGCCGAATACCATCGGCGCCCTGGCCCGGCGCGATCTCTTCACCGCGTCCATCCCTAACGTGGTGCGCAACACGCTGGCCAGTTTGCTGCTGGCGAGCGAAACCGACGCCATGGATTGGGTGCGCACCGGCTCGACCGTGGTGGTCGGGGTCTGGGTGCTGGCCGTCACCGCCTGGCTGCTGCTGCGCCCGCCCGCCGCCACGCGTGCCGGGCGCGTCGAAGCCGGCTTCCGCGCCGCCTACAGCATCTTCTTTGTCTACCTGGTGTTCGGCACGCTCTGGTTCCAGCCGTGGTATCAAAGCTGGCTGGTGGCACTCACCCCGCTGACCACGCGCCTGCGCGACGCCACGCGCACCCTGGTCATGAATGCCGGCGGCGTGGGCAACTACTTCGTCTGGGACTACCTGGTGCTCTGGAACAATAGCTGGGGCAATGTGGTCCAGTGGACCTCGGCGCTGGTGGTGAACCTGCCGGTGCTGCTTTACACGGTGTACGGCTGGCTGGTGCCCGCCGTGCCCGCCGATGCGTACCGCGAGGGGCCCATCGCGCCCGCGCGAGAAGGAACAACCGATTCATGAGCGAGCGTGAACGCGCCCTGATTATTCTGCCTACCTACAACGAAATCAATAACCTGCAACCCATGGCCGAGGCCATCTTCGCGGTTGGGCCCTTCCATATCCTGGTCGTCGACGACAACTCGCCCGACGGCACCGGCGAACTGGCCGACCGCCTGGCCGCCGAGCATCCGGGCCGGCTGTTCGTCCTGCACCGGGCGGGCAAGCAGGGCCTGGGCAAAGCCTACATCGCCGGGTTTCACTGGGGCCTGGACCACGGCTACGACCTGCTGTTCGAGATGGACGCCGACTTCTCTCATGACCCGCGCCACCTGCCTCAGTTCATCAACGCCATCCACGCGGGGGCCGATGTGGTCCTCGGCTCGCGCTACATCCCGCGCGGCGGCACCCGCAACTGGTCGCTGCTGCGCCGCCTCATCAGCCGGGGCGGGTCGCTCTATGCCCAGATCATCCTGGGCCTGCCCTTCCACGACCTGACGGGCGGGTTCAAATGCTTCCGCCGCCGCGCCCTCGAAGCCATCGACCTCGACAGCATCACCGCGAACGGCTACGGGTTCCAGATCGAGGTGACCTACCGCTGCTACAAGCGCGGCCTGCGCATCGTCGAGACGCCGATCGTCTTCGTCGACCGGCGCGTGGGCCAGAGCAAAATGAGCCGCAATATTGTCTACGAGGCGATGTGGATGGTCTGGAAGCTGCGGCTGGGCCGCTGAATACGCTTCGAGGCGTACTTGTCACTCTGAGCGCAGCGAAGAGTCTCGTCTCATGCCCAAGTGAGACGAGATTCTTCGCTCCGCTCAGAATGACAGGGGGAAGGCGAATCGCACATCTTCGAGGCGTACTCGTCACTCTGAGCGCAGCGAAGAGTCTCGTCTCATGCCCAAGTGAGACGAGATTCT
>CBJNAR010000155.1:0-7095 GCA_966434075.1 uncultured bacterium | reverse complement strand
CCCGGCTGGGCTTCGCCGGAGCGGCTTCCGGCACTGGGGCCGGTTCCGGCGCCGGCTCCGGTTCCGGCGCGGGCGGCGGGGGCGCCAGCTCCGCCGCCGACTGGAACCGGCCGCCCGGTCCGCTGCGGGCGTTCAAGATGCTGTCGTTCAGCGCCGTCTTCGAGCGGCGGAGCGCGCTCCGCCCTTCGGGCAAGACCGGCGCGGTCCCGTCCGGCAGCCAGATCTGGTTGCGCTCCATCTCGAACATGCCGCCGGGATTGGCGGCGCGCACCTCCGCCGTCAGCAACTCGCCCGCCTTATCGACGTAGAGTCCGGCGCGGCGCTCGCGCAGGGCGTTGCCCACCTCGGGCTCGCCCAGTTCACTGCGGTACACCTGGTACAGGTGGCCCTTGCGGCGCGGGCGGGGCGCCTCCGGCTCCAGCACCGGGGCGGCTTCCGGCTCCGCGGGAACCTCCTCCGCCACGACCTCGACGGCCTCCGCAACTGGCTCGGCCACCGGCCCCGCAGCCACCGGTTCGGCGGCAGGCTGCGCGGCGCCACGGCCCCGGCGGCGCCGACCCCGCGCCGGCTCGGGCGGGGCTTCCACCGGGGCCGGTTCTTCTTCCGGCGTGGTCCATCCGGCGGGCCAGGCCGCGGCGGCGGCCCCGGCCACGTCCTCCAGCGCCGCCAGCTCAGCGGCTTCCACGTCGGCCTCGGTGGGCGCCGGCTGGGTATCTTCGGGGCCTTCCCAGGCCGGGGTGGTGTCCCAGGCGGGCACCGAATCGAGTTCGGCTTCCACCGGCGTCTCGGCACCCGGACGGCCCTCGCTACCCCGGCGGCGGCGCCGCTTGCGGCGATGGGCCACGTCGATGGGCACCGACGCGCCCTCGATGGCCGCTTCGACCATGTCGCCGCTCAGTTCGTCGGCCTGCTCCAGCGCATCGGCGGTGGCGATGCTGTCGGAGGTCGGCACCGAGAGGGCCGCCGCCGCCAGTTCCGCCGTCACGCGCTCGCCGTGCGACTCCAGTACCAGACGCACGATGTCGTCGCGCGTCGCCACGACGGAGTCGGACTCCTGGCGGATGTAGATCTGGCCCGCCGGCTCAAACATGTAGGGCCGGTCTTCGCCGCGCGGCACCTGCAACAGCAGCACGGGACGGCCCTCGCTCATGTGGGTGGCGAAGGTCACGTCGAGCGGCGGCACAATGCTGCGCTGGATGTCGAAGCGCAGGATGTTCGTCGTGTCGTCGATGTTGTCGATGCCGCGCACGGGCACATTCTCGTCCGGGCTGACCCCGACATAGATGGTGCCGCCGCTGGTGTTGGCAAAGGCGGCCACATCCTTGAGGATGGGCCGGGTGCGGCTGGTCTTGCTGGTGGCCCGCTCGTGGAACGCCTGCACAATCGACGGCCCTTGCGAGCGCGCCTGGCGCACGAAATCGTAGGTGGACACCTGGCCGGGGCGGTAGGGCCGGATGCGGTCGAAGTCGCTGCTGGCGAACAGGTCGCGCAGGGCTTCAAACGTGGCGTCGGGCAGCAGCAGTTCGGTGCAGCGGTCGCCCACGCCGAGGCGCTTGTTCGCGCCCTCGCCCGGTTCCTTCTCCAGGCTGTGGGCATCGCTGCCCTGGATGCAGTGCATCCGCCGCGGATATTCGGGCTTCGAGCCGTTGAAGAACGACTCGGTGGTGCGCCGCCCGGTCTGCTCCAGGTCGGTCACTTCAAGGCAGGCCAGGGCCGGGTGCTGGGTGTAGGCGATCTTGGTCTGGCCGCCGAAATTGAAGCCCTGCATCGCCACACCGTTGGAGGAGTTGGCGTGCGCGGCAATCGGCAACCCGCCGGCCTCGGCGATGGCTTCATAGGCCTCGATCACGTCGCTGGTGGGGCCGGCATCGGGCGCGCCGGCCAGCATCTTCTGCTCGGGCACGTCGAGCTTGAGCAGCAGCAATTCGAGCTTGCGCAGCGAGGTGCCGGGCGGGAAGATGCCCAGGATGTGGAAGCCGAAGGTGGCGGTGAACTCGAAGCCCGGCAGCACGAGCAGGGTTTCGCGCAGGCGGCGATACTCGGCCAGGTCGTGGGCTTCCTGCTCGTTGAGGCGGCCCAGGCGCTCCAGCAGTTCGAGCGTCTCGATCTCGCGCAGCATCTGGGCATAGCCCTGCACGCTGTTGTGGTCGGTCAGAGCGATAATATCGAGGCCGCGCTCCTCGGCCTTCTGTAAAATCTTGAGGTAGGTGGCGTCCGGGTCGCGGTAGTCGGAGGAGGCGGGGGTGTGCAGGTGCATATCAACGCGCACCCAGTGCAGCCCCGCGCGCTCGGCTTCACGGCTGTCGCGCACGTCGCGCGGCGCGGCCACGGCGCTCGCCGACCGGGACCGGCTGTCGCGGCCATCGCGGTCGTGGCTCCGGCTCGAACCGGAGCGATCTCGTCTATACATAGTCAATCGTGTAATTCCTTAAGGGTGGGGCGGAGGGCGCGCAGGCGGCAGGGCCGGTCGGGTCACGACCGCGGGCGGGGAAGCAAAGGGATGCCGTCACAATGCCGGGATCACCCGGCGGGCACCATACAGCTTCACAAAGGCCCGCGCTCGACCGGCCTTTGTGCCGTTAGATTCGGTTCGCGCTGATAATCCGCTTCAATCGTATACTTGCTGCGAGGCCGCTAGCCCGGCGGGGTGCACCGGGAGCGAATAACCGGAACGGGGTCCCGCCCGGCGCCCTACTGGTGGCGCCGGGCGCTCCCGTGTCAGGCCGAGGGCTGGAGGTTGGGTTGGGCCGCCTGGGGCGGCACCTCCTGGTGCGACTCCACGGAATCGCCGGGCGTCGCGGTGCCATCCGGCTGATCCGCCGGCACCACCGCCGCCTGATCGGCAGCCGGGGCCGGCGCCATGATGGCGCCCAGCACCTGATCCATATCCTCGACCCAGATAAACTCCAGATCCCGGCGCACATTGCGGGGCAGTTCGAGCAGATCGCGGCGATTCTCCGCCGGCGCGATCACGCGCTTCATCCCGGCGCGATGGGCGGCCAGTACCTTTTCCTTCAGCCCGCCAATCGGCAGCACGCGCCCGCGCAACGTGATCTCGCCCGTCATCGCCGTGTCGTGGCGCAACGGGTGGCGCGTCAACGCCGAGATGAGTGCGCTCGCCATCGTGATCCCGGCGGAGGGGCCGTCCTTCGGAATGGCGCCCTCGGGCAGGTGAATGTGCAGGTCGGTTTTCTCCTGGAAGTCGGGGTCGATCTGCAGCGCCGTCGCCCGCGAACGGGCAAAGCTCAGGGCGGCGCGCGCCGATTCCTGCATCACATCGCCCAGGCGCCCGGTGATGGTCAGGCTGCCACGCCCCGGCATGGTCGCCACTTCCACCGGCAGCAGTTCGCCGCCGTGCTCGGTCCAGGCCAGGCCCAGCGCCACGCCAACCTGCGCCACGCCGATCGGATCGACCTCGGTCGACAACCGGCCCGGTCCCAGGAATTCTTCCAGATTATGCGCGGTGATACGCACGCGCGTGGTGCGCCCTTGCACCACCCGGCGCGCCGATTTGCGGCAGATCGCCGCCAGCTTACGTTCCAGGTCGCGCACCCCGGCCTCGCGGGTGTAGGTGCGGATGATGGTACGCAGCATCTTTTCGGGAATCTCCACCGCGCCGGGCGGCAGCCCGTGGGCTTGCAACTGGCGGGGCAGCAGGTAGCGCCGGGCGATTTGCGCCTTTTCGTCTTCAGTGTAGCCGCCGAGTTCGATCACCTCCATGCGGTCGCGTAGCGGGCGCGGGATCGAATAGAGGTTATTCGCCGTGGTGATAAACAACACCTCGGACAGATCGTAGGGCACATCGAGATAATGGTCGTTAAAGTTCCAGTTCTGCTCGGGGTCCAGGACTTCGAGCAGCGCCGACGCCGGGTCGCCCCGGTAGTCGGATGCCAGTTTGTCGATTTCGTCGAGCAGGATGAGCGGGTTCTTGGTCCCGGCGGTTTTCATGCCCTGGATGATCCGGCCCGGCATGGCGCCCACGTAGGTGCGCCGGTGGCCGCGGATTTCCGCTTCATCGTGCACGCCGCCCAGGGCGATGCGCACGAAGTTGCGGCCCATCGAATCGGCAATCGACTGCCCCAGGCTGGTTTTGCCCACGCCCGGTGGCCCGACGAAGCAAAGGATGGGGCCTTTAAGCAAGCGCCGGCGGCGTTCGCTGGCCGGTGTGGACGGCTCGGTCTGCCCGTCCGCGCCGGGTTCCGCCTTGAGGGCCGCCTGGGTCAACTGGCGCACGGCCAGGAACTCCAGGATGCGCTCCTTGATCTTTTCCAGCCCGTAGTGGTCCTCGTTGAGCACCCGCTCGGCCACGGCGATGTCGAGCACGTCGGTCGTGCGCTCGTTCCAGGGCAGCGCCAGGATCCAGTCGATATAGTTGCGGATGACCGTCCCTTCCGGAGAGACGGACGGCATGCGCTCCAACCGGTTTAGCTCTTTGCGCAACTTGGTCAGCACGTCTTCGGGCAGCCCCTTGGCTTCGAGCTTTTCGCGGAGCTCGGCCATCTCACTGCCGCCTTCGCCGCCCAACTCGTCGTGGATCGCCTTGAGTTGTTCGCGCAGGTAGAACTCGCGCTGGTTCTTGTCGATCTGCGAGCGTACCTTGTTGCGGATGCGCTGATCGAGTTCCAGTACCTCCAACTCGTTGGTCAGCACGCCGCCGACCCGTTCCAGGCGCTCGGCCTGGTCGAGTTGCTCCAGCACGGCCTGGCGCTCATGGGCGTCGGGCACCACATGGGCGGCCAGCAGGTCGGCCAGGTAGCCCGGATGGCGCACCGCCCGCACGGTTTCGACGGCATCCGAGGGCACCTTGCTGTTGATCTGGGCGTAGCGCGAGAACAGTTCGACCAGGTGGCGCATTAACGCCTCGACCACCGGGCCGGTGCCGATCTTCTCGGCCACGTCGTTGATCTGGACGACGAAGAACGGGTCGCTTTGCAGATACCGTTCGACGCGCACCCGGCGCAGCCCTTCCACGTTGACCTGAAGATTGCCGTCATTCTGGCGCTGCACCTGGTTGACTTCGACCAGCGTGCCGACATCGTAGATCTCGTCGGCACCCGGCTCATCGGCCTGCCCGGTGCGCTGGGTCATGACCACCAGCCGGCGATCGCGGCTGAGGGCATCTTCCAGCGCGCGGATGGACCGCGCCCGGCCCACGGTCAGCGTGACCAGGGTCCGGGGGAAGACTACAACATTTTTCAGCGGCAGGAGCGGATACTCCATCTTACCGCGGGGTACTTCGCTGTTCATCAGCAATATCCTTCAGACTCCGGCGATCCGGCTAAAGGGAGCGCCGGGCCACGGGGGAGCAAACGGGTGCTACCATTGCGCACCTGTATTATACCATAAATGAAAGCCATCCTGGAACGGCAGCGCGATCGCATCCCGAGCCGCGGGCCAGACGCGCCGATTCATATGATGCTGCTCTCTCATGCTACTATAATAGTAACGCACCGGCGCCGGTAACGGTTGCCTGGGCCGGGCGGGTAAACCGCCGTTCCGCAGGCGCGCCGCGGGCCACATTGCCCTTCGCACCTCCTGACGCCGACTCTAGCAAGCGGGCCTTAACGATCCGTTTAAGTCGCTTGGCGGACGGATTACAGACCGTCAACCTCTGATGCGGGCCATCCTTGCCCCGGGCCGGCTAGGACAGCACCGGGCCGGCGATCACGGCCTGCTCGCCCGCCGCGGTGCGAACGAACAGGGTGCCATCCGGCCCCACTTGCAGCGCGGTGCCCTCGATCAGCGCGCCGTCGCCCGGATCGATGCGCACGTGGCCGCCCAGCGTGGTCAGCGCATCGCGCCATTCGGCCCAGATCGCCGCGTAGCCGCCCGCCTGCCAGCGGGCATAGCGGCTTTCGGCCTCGGCCAGGATGCGCGCCAGCACGGCTTCCCGCGCCGGCAGTGGCCCGGCGATCTCCTGGCGCAGGCTGGTCGCCACGACGCCCGGCCCCAGTGTCTCCGGGTCCAGGTCCACATTGACCCCGAACCCGGCCACCACAAACTCGGCGGCGCCGCCGGTCAGCGGCATCTCGCACAGGATGCCCGCCAGCTTGCGGCCCCGGCAGAGCACATCGTTGGGCCACTTGAGCCCGGCGGGCGCGCCGCAGGCCCGCGCCGCCGCCCGCACCGCGAGGGCGAAGATCATCGTCGGCGCAAACGCCTCAGCCAGCGGGGTCTGCGGGCGCAACACCACCGAGGCCAGGATCGCGCTGCCCGGCGGCACCGCCCAGGTCCGCCCGCGCCGCCCCCGCCCGCGCAGTTGCTCGTCGGTCACGACCAGCAGCCCTTCTGGTGCCCCGGCGCGCGCCCGCTCGCGGGCCACATCGTTGGTCGACCCGGTCTGCGGCAGGTACTCCAGCGCCCGCCCGAAGCTGCGTGTGCTGAGCTGCGCGGCGATCTCCTCCGGCGCGAGGTGGGTCACTCGGCGGTCTCCATCATATGGAAAGAAAGGGGCAGCAGTTCGGCGACACTGGTCTCCACCACCGGGCCACGCTCGCTGGGCGCGCCCAGCAGCACGCGATAGGACGGGCGAAACTCGGCCAGCACCTGGCGGCAGGCACCGCACGGCGACGCGGGCACCGTATCGGTCTTGCCCGCGACCACGGCCAGGGCGGTAAATTCGCGCGCCCCCGCCGCCACCGCGCTGAAAATCGCCGTGCGCTCGGCGCAGCACGTGAGGCCGTAGGAGCTGTTCTCGATGTTGCAGCCGGTAAAGATGCGGCCGTCGGCGGTGCGCAGCGCCGCGCCCACCGGGAAGCCGGAGTACGGCGCATAGGCTCCGGCCCGCGCCGTCCGCGCCGCCGCCAGCAGTTCCTGATCGGCGGGGGCCAGTTCGCTATAGTCTCGTGTTTGCATCAGCTACCAATAATCTCCATTCTGGGCGCCCTTGCGGCGCCGGATAATTGCGTCCTTACTCGCCGGGCCGCACGGGCGAATCGACCGGCAAGAGGCTGGGGGTGCCGGGCAGCGGCGGCGGGATGTCGGGCGGCCCGTCGGGCCCGCCGCCCCGCCGCACGTCCACCTGCTTGATACGCAGGCCCTCGGTCGCCGTGACGGTGATGGTGATGTCGCCCTCGGTGATCGAGTCGCCCACGA
>CBJNAR010000154.1:0-7105 GCA_966434075.1 uncultured bacterium | reverse complement strand
TCCCGGCGCCCGCGCGTCGGGCCCGGCGCGGATCCCGGGGCCCGCACGGAACCGGGTGCGACCCGTCGTGTAGCCGCCGCCGGCTATTGCTCACAACATCGCGCATCGGATTCTGATACAAGGAGTCCAAGCTTATGAGTAGCAATATCGCAACGCCGCAGGCGCCCAACCAGCCGTCGGCCCAACCCGGCCCCGCGCCGATGGTGATCCCGCAGCGCACCCGGCGCAACCTGACGCCCGACCGGCTGACGGCCATCCTCATGCTGCTGCCCTCGATCGTGGCGATTGCCCTGTTCGTCTATGGCTTTATCGCCTGGAACGGCTGGGCGTCGCTGACCAACTGGCGCGGTCTGGGCACGATGAATCAGGTCGGGCCGATCCGGTTCCCGGCGGCCGATTTCTCCGGCTTGAGCAATTACGAGCGCCTCTTCCAGACCCCGCGCTTCCTGACCGATCTGCGCAATAACGCCATATTCACGGTCGTGTTCCTCATCGGCTGCGTCGTGGTGGGCCTGGTGCTCGCCATTATGCTCGACCGCAAGGTGCGCGGCGAAGGCTTCTTCCGCAACGTGTTTCTGCTGCCGATGGCGCTCTCGTTCGTCGTCACGGGGACCATCTGGCGCTGGGTGTTCCTGCAACTGGGCTGGGTGACAAATCCGAACCTGGCGCTGCCCGCACTGATCATCGCCGCGATCTGGCAGGAGTCGGGCTTCACCATGGCGATGTTTCTGGCGGCGCTGCGCGGCATCCCGGCGGACATCCGCGAGGCGGCGCGGGTCGACGGCGCCACCGAGTTCCGCATGTACCGCGATGTCATCTTGCCCCTGATCAACCCGGTGGTGCTGTCGGCCCTGATCATCCTGGGGCATCTTTCGCTCAAAATCTTCGACCTGGTGTATGTCATGACCGGCGGCAGTCCCACGCTGGGTTATGCCACGGACATGCCCTCGCTCTACCTGTTCCAGTTGGCCTTCGGCGACAACCTGTTCGCGCGGGCGGCAGCCGTCGCCATGATCATGCTGCTGTTTGTCGCGGTGATCATTATCCCGTACCTGTGGACCAACCTGCGCTCGGAGGTGGCAAAATGAGCAGTTCCACCGTGGCCGTCGCGTCCCCGACCGTCGAGCAGCCCCGGCAGTCCGCCGGGCGGGTCGTGTTGTATGTGGTGGTGATCATCTTCGCGATCTTCTTCCTGTTTCCCCTGTACGTGGGCCTGAGCACGGCATTTAAGAGCATGAGCGAAGTGACGCGCAGCAGCATCTGGGCGCCGCCCACCGCGCCGACCCTGGAGAACTTCAAGCTGGCCTGGGACGCTCTCAGCCGGGGGTTCCTGAACAGTGTCTTCCTGACCATCCCCGCGGTGATCATCTCGTCGATCCTGGGCAGCCTCAACGGCTACGTGCTGTCCAAGTGGCAGTTTCGGGGGTCGAACCTCATCTTCGCGCTGATCCTGTTCGGGATGTTCATTCCCTACCAGGCGATCCTGATCCCGCTGGTGCAGTTCCTCCAGGGCGTCGGCGCCTACGGCAG
This sequence comes from uncultured bacterium, assembly GCA_966434075.1. GTDB lineage: Bacteria > Chloroflexota > Chloroflexia > QHBQ01 > JAICKM01 > JAICKM01. Next base: position 5,575 of record CBJNAR010000154.1, on the reverse strand, counting down.
CATCCCCGGCCTGATCCTGGTGCATGTGATCTACGGTATCCCGATCACGACGCTGATCTTCCGCAACTACTACGTGGACGTGCCGACCGAGCTGATCGAGTCGGGCACGATGGACGGCGCGGGGTTCTTCGGCATCTACCGCCACGTGGTCTTCCCGATCAGCGTGCCCGCCTTCGTCGTCGTGTTGATCTGGCAGTTCACGTCGGTGTGGAACGAATTCCTGTTCGCGGTGAGCATCACCAGCAACCCGGTGGTGCAGCCGATCACGGTGGCGCTGGCCGGGCTGGGCGCCAGCACCGCAGGCACGAACTACGGCATGCAGATGGCCGGGTCGTTGCTGACGGCGGTGCCCACGCTGCTGGTCTACATCTTCCTGAGCCGCTATTTCATCGAGGGCTTGCTGGCCGGGTCCGTCAAGGGCTAGTCCGGCACCGCGCGGCGCGAGATACAGTTTTCACCAGAGGCGACCCCTTGTATGGGTCGCCTTTTTGCGTGGACGGCGATCCCCTTTCCCTCCCTTGACAAAGCTCAGCGGGCATGGTATAATGTGAATAGTCAATCATGACTAATCGAAATTGAGTAAATGACTGACATGCCGCTTAGCCATGCCCGGCCGGGTGCGGGCATGGCAGGCACAACAAGATAGCCGGCGGACTCCGGCGTCGGACGCTGAAAGGAAGTAAATCATGAAGAAACTCTACAACGCGGCGCTACTCTATACCATCCTCGGCCTGGCCGGGGGGTTGTTCTACCGGACGTTGACGCATGCCAACGACTTTACCGGCTTCACGCAGCTTGCGGTGGTCCATACCCACTTCCTCGTGCTCGGGATGCTCTTCTTCCTGGGCGTGATCCTGTTCGAGCGCGCATTCGCCCTCTCGCAGAGCAAGCTGTTCAACTGGTTCTTCTGGACCTACAACGTGGGGCTGATGTGGACGGCGGGGTTCCTGACCTTCAACGGCACCAACACCGTGCTGGGCAATAGCGTCAGCCCGGCGATTGCCGGCATGTCAGGTGTCGGTCATATCCTGCTCACCGTGGCGCTCATCCTATTCTTCCTCTGCCTGCGCTCGCGGCTCTTCGCCGGGCAGGACGTCCCGGCGCCCCGGCCGGTCGTGGACACGCGCCGGCAGGTGGCGAACACGCAGGGCTAGGTGAACGCGGGGCCGCGCGCCACGCAACAACCAACCGCACACGCCAAACGGAGGCTCCTCGCGAGGAGCCTCCTTCTTGTGCCCGCCGGCGGTGCGCTATTGCCGGTATGCGAGCTCCAGTGTAGTGGGCGCGGCACTGAAATCGCCGCCGGGCCAGACCAGGATGCGGCGCGGCTGCACATAGATCGCGATCCGCTGGAAGTAGAACTCGAACAGCGACCGCGCCACGGGATTACGCAGAAACTGGCGCGTGCGCGGCTGGCGGTGCACCGTCACGCGCAACAAATCGTAGGTCCAGAGCGGGTCGTCGGTGAGTTCCGCCACGGTGGCGTCGCCCTGGACCAGCACGGCGGGCGGATGAGAGACCTGCGCGCCGGTGGGATCCGAGAAGAGCAGAGCGACCTGGGGGTGGCGACGGGCATTATAGGTCTTGACCGGGAAGGCAATCGACGCCGTGACGATCAGGCGGCCTTCGGGTGCATCATAATAGAATTCGGTGGGCCAGGTCAGCGGCTGGCCCGCCCGGTTCACCGTCGTGAACTCGCAGGTGCGGAACTCGCGCAGGACCGCTTCCACATCGGGTGGCATCATAAGCGCAGGCATAATGTTTATCTCCTTTTGGGCGCGGCTTGACATTCGGGAGCCGGTTCGGTATACTCTAACTACAGCGACGCGGAGTGGAGCAGTGGCAGCTCGTTGGGCTCATAACCCAAAGGTCGCAGGTTCGAATCCTGCCTCCGCTACCAGTTTGAGAGGCCCCTATTTGGGGCCTCTTTTTTGTGCCCGCTACCCGGCGGATTGGTCCGGTCCGGCCTTGACGGGGCGCTCCGGCACCCGCTCCGGCGTTGCGGGCGGCTCGTCCAGGGCACGCAGCATTTTGGCCCAGGGGCGCGGGGGATACGGGGCGCCGCGCTTCGCCAGGTATTCGCGCGCCTTGCGCCGGCCCAGCAACATAAACTGGAAGATGTCGATCGGCGATCCGGCTACGGGCATCCGATCCGTGTCCTGGCGCCCGGGCCCGGTCAGGAACTCGCCGGGCCGGAACACCAGCCGGCCATCCTCTACGGCCAGGGCGCCCTTGATCATCAGTTCGTGCTGCCCGCTGAGATCGGGGTTGTGGCGATGGAAGAGCAGGCACGCCTTGCCCGCCCGATCCGCGAAAAGCGTCCCCGCGCCGGACAGGGTCATGACCTCGCGGTCGGCGTCGAACTCCACCGCACACCGGGCGCTGAATGGGTAGCCCGCGGCGTCGACCAGGGTCAGCACCCCGGTCGGATACATCTGGGCGCGGGCGACGAGTTGCTTATTCCACATAACGGACCTCCACTCCTTCGTATCTTCAGCGGGCCACGATCTCTTCGGCCCGAGGCAACCGGCGGGCGGATCGGCAGGGGTCCATCCCGGCGGCGGGCGGACAGACGCGGCGCAGCGGCCAGATGGCGGCTTGCATGTAGTGGGCGTAGTGCAGCAGCGGCGCGGTCTCGGGTAGGTGGAGCCCGTGGGACAGAGCCATCGTGTTCTCCGTGATTTCGGCCTCGGCGGGCTGCAGCGGCCACGTCGGGTGATGGATATCGCAGCGATAGAGCTGCTCGCGCGGGCCGGGGCTGTAGTAGCAATAGCGCTCGGTCAGCCAGTGAGCCAGGGAGCCGGGCGCGGCAGCGAAAGCCGGCGCCGTGGTGCGGTAGGTCGCGCTGAAAGCGGCGGGCGGCGCGGTGCGTTCGGTGCGCCGGGCGGTGAAGGTGAAGCCGCCGTCCACCGCGGGCCGGTGATCGATGCGGGCGGCCTGGTAAGCCAGGCGAAACCACGGCTTTGCCAGCGCAATCGCCGCGCGGTTATCGGCGTCCAGGCTGAGGAACAGCACGCCCGGTTTGCCGTCCAGCGTGACGTAAGTGCGCACGTTGATCTCCGGGAAGTGCGATACCCACCCGACCTCGGGGAACCCCCGCAGCCGGATGCCGCTGAGGCGAAAGGCGACGATGCCGACCCACGCCTGGCCCTCGAACGTGTCGATCTGGAGGTTCGCCGGGATCAGGGGCCGCAGCGCGTCGAGGGCGATGGGCCAGTGGGCGAACAAGAGATTGTGCCAGGTTTGCGCCATAATCCACGGTCCGGCGGGCAACGGCTCGGATCGGTGGGCAGTGTGGCGAAGAATATCCATTCCCTATGCTCCTGCTGTAACTGATGCCAACGCCGGCTGAAATCGGGCCGCCACAAGGCGCGACCGCTCCTGTCAGGACAAGTAGCCGAAGTACCGATCTGTGCAATCGTGAGTCTGCTGGGTAGCGGGGCCGGCTCAACACCGGCTCCTACAAGTAAGCGTACGGGAGTTGGCGAACCGTCTAGGCGGCGCGGGTGCGCCGGCGGGTTTCCATGCTGAGATAGAGGGCCAGCGCAGCAGCGAGGAGGCCCGTGATGCCGGCGATGAACACCCAGGTGAGCGGGTTGGCCGTCTTGAAATCGCCCCAGGCGCGCACGACGGCGGCGAGGATGAGGGCCAGGGCGATGAGTTGCGACTGGATCAAGATGCGCCAGGCGCTCCAGCGCGGTTCGCGGCCCAGCACCAGGCCGACCACGCCCGGCAGCGCGAACCACCCCGCCACCACCCGCGCCGTCACCGGGGTGATGGTCCACGGCCAGATGCTGATGGCGACATCCGGTAGGATAAACAGGAACAGCGCGATGACCAGCATCCCGGCGCCCACGACGGTGGCCGCCAGCCGGAGGCGCTCCGGCACCGCGACATCGCCCGCGCCGAGCGTGCCCGGATCGGTGACGCGGTTGCGAAACCAGAGCGCCGGGACGAGGAACGGCGTGACCACGTAAAGGATCGCCCAGGCATAGAAGGTGACGTGGGTGTGATTAAACCGATCCCAGTGCAACAGGGTAGCGAGGCCCATGAACCAGGTAAACGCGGTGATGGGGAAGAAGCCGCGCGTGATCTCGTGCCAGCCCTTCGCGCGCAGGGCGCCGACGAAGAACCAGGCGCCGGAAAGATAGCCCGCGCCCATCAGCAGCGGCGTCATATTCGGCTTGATGGTCCAGGCGAAGAACTCGGCGGTACGATCGGGCATGAGATAGAGGATGGCGGAGGCGATGATAAGGACAAGGACGATAAACGCGGCAATCGCGCGGATTTCCGGGAAGATGCGATCGGTGCCGGCGACCGAGTTGCGCAGCGCGCCCGCGCTACCCTGGGGTTGCCCGGCCAACTGATCGTTGGTCATAGTGCAGTCTCCTCTGTGTGCTGACTATCGGTGTGCCAACGCTTATTCATTTGCCCCACGAATTAAGAATAGCAAATTCTTGTGTGCGACAGATCCGGGATTCCACGGTATTTGGGCCAGACTCCGGTACGGTATTGCGGCCCGGCGCTGGGCCGGCATGTGGGAGGTGCGCCCCGAGGAACGCATCTCCCACGCCGGTAGCCGCGGGTCGCGCTAGTCTACGGGTTGCAGCGGGCCGGGGTCACCGAGCGGTCGGGGTTGCTGCAGAGCGGCCCCAGGTTGGTCGCCGCATCGGGCAGGCTGATCATTGCCAGCGGGCCGGCACGGTGCTCGCCGTTGAAGGGCGTCGGGTGGGTCACGTCGAAGCCGCAGGCCGCGGCGTCTTGCGGGTTGTTGAACCAGAAGCCGACGTGGAAGGTGTTGGTCGGCGCCAGGTTGGCGTCGGGATCGAAGCCGAAGATCTGATCCAGCAAGATGGTATTGATCTCGACATGGGCGCTGCCCTCGCTGTTCGCCTGGACGTCGGACTGGTACCAGGCCATGCCGAAGTTGGTGAAGTTCGGGTCGGGTGTGCCGTTGGCGAGCAGCGAGCTGCGCTGCACGGTGAAGAGATCAAAGGCCAGGCCGGGCTTGATGTTCTGGAGTTTCAGTTCGAGCTCGTCGTTCAGCCGGCCCCGCTTGACTTCGACCTCGGCCTTGGGCGGGCGGCGGGTGTCGCCGGGATACTGGGCCAGGCAGTTGACGAAGCGCGCGTTGGCCTTGAGGTTGAACTCGATGCGCCGGGGCGGCGTGGCGAGGCTCTGGGCGGCGGCCAGCGACGGCAGCAGCGCCAGCGCGGCGACCATCAGCATGGCCGCGCCCGGCATGCGCAGCCGGGTACCCATGCCGTAGTGCAGCCCCTTGCCGCCGGCCAACCCCATAAACCACCGTGCCATTGCCGATACGAATGCTTTCATCTTGTATCTCCTTAACTTTAGTTGTTGTCGGTTGCTTGCTATTCCACTCCCGCTTGCGGGCAGCCGGCAAGCGGAATCACAATCGATGCCGAATGGCCGCATGTTGTCGAAACGCTCGGTGTGCGATGCCTCACAGTTACCTCCTCGATCCAGATTTCGGCTCGGCCAGGAGCGTTTGCACACCACCACGATACCCGCAACCGCCGCCGGGCACATGCGGGATTCCCCGGTATTGCGCGGG
>CBJNAR010000153.1:0-7107 GCA_966434075.1 uncultured bacterium | reverse complement strand
CACGTCCAGAATCGCGATCGTGGGCCGCAGGTCGTCGTTCAGGATGACCCCGTCCGCGTCGTTGCCGCCCGCGTCGAAGGTCACCTCCAGCCCGACACCGTCGTTCTGGAAGAGCCCGACGAAGACTTCATCCGGCTCGAAGACGTTGTCTTCGTTGGTAGTAACGATGATCGGGATGTCGGCTTCATCCGGCCCACCAGCAACCGCGTTGTCGGCGGCCAGGGCCGGAATGTCGAGCGTGAACCCGGTATCCACCGCCTCGAAGTCCGAGGCGTGCACCGCCTCCATGGCGTTCAGCAGTTCGTCGTTCCAGCGTCCGTCGGGGGCGCCGCTGATGTTGAGCGGGCCGCCGGTATCGGCCAGGATCATGCCGTAGGTCTGCAAGGCGCGCAGGATCACCTGGGTCTTGCTGTCGAAGCCGCTGATATCGACGCTCGCCTTCAGCCGCAGCCGCGTGCCCATGGGCGGGACGTTGGGGTCGGTCGAATCGCCGTCGCTGTGGCGGGCAGGCCAGACATAGCTCTGGCCGATGTTGGCCGTGGTGAAGCGGATAGCGTGGTGGATCGCGCCGGTCGCCACCTCGTCATAGTACACCAGGCCGGACAGGATGGGCAGGCCGGCGGCGTCGGCGGAACTCCACCCGTTGGGCCGCAGCGCGTTCGAGGTCAGGGACCAGCGGGCGGCGGTATCGGCGTTCCAGGCGCCCCCGCCCGCCGGATTGGCATGGTAGAGTTCCACGGCCAGGCAGGTGCCGCTCTGGACCACCAGCAGGTGCTGGTCGCCGCTGCCGCCCTCGATGGCCGCGTTGGGCGGGATCGGGTAGGGACCGGGGTCGCTCACGCCCGCCCACTGGCCCAGATTCAGCGGCACCAACGGCTGCGTGGCGGGCACCACGTTCACGGGGATACCGATGGGCGCGCCGTTCCAACTGCCCGCGGCGAAGTCGGGGTGTAGCGTGGCGCCGCCGATGGAGTTAATATAACCAGCCGAGTTCGGGTGGACCGGGAGCGTGTTGACGGCACGGTTCCAGATATTATCCGCCGGGAAGAGGGGGCACCCGCCGATGGTCGCGCCGCCGCCGGGCGGCGGAGGAGGCGGCGGCTGCGTCGGCTGCGGGGTGGGCGGCACCCCGCCGCGCCGGGCCAGGTCGATCATCTTGCTCGCCTGGGCGCGGGTCACGCTGGAGCCGGGCCGGAAATAGGGCCGGCTGCGACCGTCGCACGGTTCGCCGGGGCTGCCGCACGTGTAGCCGCTGATGGCGTTGTTGGCTGCGGCGCGTTCCACAAACTGATAGTACGGGCTGGTCGTGGGCACGTCGCTAAAGGTCCGGCTGCTCGGCATGCCGTTCGACCAGTTGTTGGCATTGGCGATCATCTTGGCGAACTGGCCGCGGTTCACATTCGCGTTGGGGCGGAAGTAGGGCCGGTTCGCGCCGTCGCACGGCTCACCGGGGCCACCACACTGATAGCCGCTGACCACGCCGTTCGCCACGCCGATAGCGATCCAGTTATAGAAGGGGTGCGTCGCCGGCACGTCGGCGAAGGTGGGAGTGCCCGGAACCGACCCGTTCAACCCCGTCGCAATCACAATCGTCTTCATGATCTGCCCGCGCGTCATGGCGTTATACGGGCGGAAGGTGCCGTCCGCGTAACCGGAGAGCGCGCCGATCTCGTTCAGGCTGGTCACATAAGGGTAAAACCAGTCGTCGGGGCAGACATCGGAATACTGCGTCCCCGAGCAGGAGGCGAGCGGTGCGGTGGTGCCCGCCGCCTGCGCCGTGCTTCCCTTGAGTCCCAGGCCGGCCAGCAGCAGCCCGGCCAGCAGCGGAATAATCATCCAGTGCTTCCACAGGGGAGACGCAGGGGTGGCACGCCGCGAATTGCGGTAACGGGTAGAGATGCGAGTTCTCATCATTTGGCAATACCTCATAGTTGCAAACTGCGCCAAGTTCATAAGACGGCTTCTTGGTATAAGGCCAACAGCGCAGTGTTCCGAGAAAGGGAATCACGATCAAGTAAGGTTCAGTAAACACACTTGGGCATTGTGGCATAGTTTCGCAGCGCCCCGCTATGGCAAAATACTCCTAGGAGGGGGCTAGATGAGGTCCTATAACCGGATAAGGCCGGATTTCTATGGGGCTTTTTATCAACTTTGTTCCACCGGCAGGTGTTCGCTTTTCGTCACGTCTCAGGCGCGCTCAGGCGTGATTCCGTGCCGTTTGGTCCGCCGAGTCATAGCGGCATAAACACCCGGCAGCCCGGCGTCACAATCAGGTACCGGCGGCGGGCTGTCTCACAAAAACATCAATCCCCGACCTGACACGCTGTATTGTCCGAAAACCGGACAAACTCACGGTGCTTGCCACATTTTGGCGGAGGGCGCGGATAGAGATTCCGGGGCCGATTTGTCGCCCCAAAGAGGTAGCAGGAGCATTGCGATGGATGCGGAGACGACCGATCTCCCCGACTTCGACACCTGGTGGGACTACGAGCAGCCTGCCGCCACGGAAGCGCGGTTCCGCACGCTGCTTCCCAGAGCCGCGCGGGCCGGCGATCCCGCCTATCATGTCGAGTTGCTGACGCAGATCGCGCGGACCGAAGGGCTACAGGGCCGGTTCGCAGCCGCCAAGCAAACTCTGGACGAGGCGGCGGCGCTGCCGGGCGCCGCACACCCGCGAGCACGGATTCGCCTGCTGTTGGAGCGCGGGCGCGTCTACAACTCGGCGGGGCGACCCGCGGCGGCCCGACCTCTCTTCCTGGCGGCGTGGGAGGCGGCGCGCGCCGCCGGGGAGGATTTCCACGCCGTCGACGCCGCCCATATGCTGGGCATCGTGGAGCCGCCGGAGGCGCAACTCGCCTGGGGCCGAACCGCGCTGGCGCTCGCCGAACAGAGCGCCGATCCGCGGGCCCGGCGATGGCGCGGCTCGCTCTACAACAACATCGGATGGACGTATCACGACCTGGGGCAATACGAGGACGCGCTGGCGGTCTTCCGGCAAGGGCTGGCGTGGCGCGAGGCACAGGACCAGCCCACCGAGGCGCGCATTGCCCGCTGGTGTGTCGGGCGGACGCTGCGCTCGCTGGGTCGCTACGCCGAGGCGCAGGCGATCCAGGAAGGCGTGCTGGCCGAGGTCGAGCGCGCGGGCGCCCCGGTCGGCGACGCCTGCGAGGAGCTAGGCGAGTGCGCCCTGGCCCAGGGCCGGCCCGCTGCCGCCCGCGCCTATTTCGCGCGGGCCTACGCCGCCCTGGCCCAGGATGCGTGGCTGGCCGAGCACGAACCCGCCCGGCTCCAGCGGTTGCAGGCGCTGGCGTCGGGCGGGCCGGGCGCGTAAGCCGGGGCGGGCCCGGCTACTGGTTGCGGTTCTGCAGGCGGGTGGCTTTGGCGTAATGCAGCGCCTTGCGCTTGAGCTGGCCGAAGCCGCGCTGCGCCTCGGTGCTGTCGGCGTCGAGGGCCTGCGCCTCGGCCTGGGCCATGGGCGACGCCGGGGCGGCGGCGCGCAGGTAGGTCGCGGCCTGGGCCAGCGTGGCCGCGCTCTGCGCGTACTGGCCCGCCGCATCGTAGCGCAGGGCTTCCTCGCGCGCCCGCGCCACCTGGAGCAGCGCCACTTCCTCGACCACGCTCGTATCGGGCGCCTCCGCCGCGCAGGCCGCCGCATCGGCATAGGTGAGCACCGCCTCGCCGCTCTGAACGGTGCGCGTCTCGCCGCTGTCCACGTCGAGATAGCTCAGCCGTACCCGGATCGGCAGCGGCGAGCCCTCCCGGCCCGCCGGCACAGCCAGCTTGAACACCACTGAGCGCGTCTCCCCGGCGATCATGTCGTCGAGGCGCACCCGCAAGCCGCCGTCGCGCTCGCTCTCAAAGGCGTTGAGCAGGCGGGCATCGCCGCCGTCCGGCGCGTCGAGCGTGACAACCACCTGGCGGGCGCAGGTGGACAGCACTTCGCCCAGTTCCCGGTGCAGAAAATCGGGGATCTGCCGGGCGTCCTCGATGAAGTAGAAGTGGCCGCCGCCGCGCAGCGCCATCTGCTCCAGCAGATCCTCCTGGAAGTCGGCGCCGATGCCCATGGTCGTGGTGCTCACGCCGCGCGCCCGTAGCTCGCCCGCATGGTGCGCCAACTCGTCCGGGTCGGTGATGCCGACGTTCGCCAGCCCGTCGCTCAGCAAGATCGTCCGGCTCAGATAATTAGCCTCGTGCTGATAGTTCGCCACTTCCTGCGCGCCGGTCAGCCAGCCGCCGCCCAGGTTGGTGCTGCCGCCGCTCTCGATCTTGCGCACCTCGGCGATCAGGCCCGTCTTGACGGACGGGGTCAGGGCGCGGCTGGGCGCCACGACCCGCACCTCGTCGTCGTATGCCACCACGGCCACGCGGTCGGCGGCGGTGAGGTTGCGCAGGCAGAAGATCGCCGCTTCCTTGGCCTTATCGAGCTTGCTGCCCGCCATCGACCCGCTGCGGTCGAGCACGAGGGCCAGGTTGAGCGGCAGGCGGTCGGTCGCGTGCGGGCGATCGGGGGCGACCAGTTGCACGCGCAGATAACGAGCATCGGTGCCCTCGGGCGGAACGAGCCGGCGGTCCAGGTGCGCCAGTAACTTCATCATCAGAGTTTCTCTCCATTACTCTCCGGCATCTCGGCCAGAATGCGACCGGCGGCTTCGACCAGCCGGTCCACCAACTCGTTCGTGCGGGCATCGCCGCTCATCAGATAGTGTAGCTCCACGCCGGGTGCCAGTGGCACCCGCTGCCAGGTTGTCGGCGCCGGCTCGATAGCCGGCAGATACTGCGGCGGCGCCAGCGTCTGCGGGGCCGGGGCGGGCGGCGGCACGGCGGCCGGGGCGGGTGGCAGCGGCACGGGCGGCGCCCAGTCCGGCGGCAGGCTGGCCGGTGGCGGCGCCATCCCCGGCGGCAGCGGGCGCGGCGGCGGTTGCGTCTTCAGCTTCTCGCGCGTCGCGCCCCGCCCCAGCACATCGGCAATATAGTCCACCGCCGAGGTTCGGGCCCGCGCGGCAGCCACGGGCGGCGCGGGCGCCAGCACTTGCTCAATCTCCTTGCGATCCAGCCGTTCCAGCATGGCCCGGATCTCCTCCAGCGGCAAATACTGGTCTTTCAAGCGCCGGATCAGGTCCAGCCGCTGGACATGGTCCTCGGTATATTCCGCGGGCCGCCCGCGCTCCGGCGCCGGGAGCAGCCCCTGTTCGACATAGTAGCGGATCGTGCGCGTGGTCACGCCCGCGCGGGTCGCCAGTTCGTTGATCGTCATGTCTTATCTCCCATCGTCACGTAACACTGGTATCATAGCACTATTACGTAATACTGTCAATATGTTGGCGGAACCAATTTGCGGATCAATTCAAGTAGCAAGGTCCTACGGGATCGGGCTAGCGGTCCCTGGCTCTAAGGGACCTCGCTGTCTGTCCACAGCGCCCGGAATGGAGTATGATGGAGAAGGGATCAGCCCCGCGCCGGGGCCGGTTGTTTTGCGCTGTTGACCCTGACCGGGCAGTAATGCCCGGCTCGGTGCGGCACAGGCGCCGCCAGGCAGGCCCGGTGGAGTAAGGATGGAAGAAGGGAAGGGACCGGCAGTGATGGACGAACGGGATGGGGTATCGATTAGTCAGGTGTTGCGCCCGGTAAACACGCCGCGCGACGTTGAAGAATTGACGCGCATGCAAATTGCCCGGCTGCATACCATTGTGCAGCCGCTATTCGAGGATCTGCCGCTGGCCGCGCTCAGCGCCTCGTCCGAGCAAACCTCGGAGGAGCAGCAGGCGGTGGACCGCGCCTACACACACTACATCACCGCCGAGCAGCTTTTGAACGCCGCGCTGCGCGTGTACGCCAGCCTGCTGGCGGCGGGCGCGAACCGGCATGGCCCGGACAGCCCGGCGTAAGCCGGCGGAACGACACGACCGACTCACACGTCTCAACATAGGGGTAAAAATGACCGGGGACATCAACGGCACGACCATGCGGGTCGTACTGGAATCGTTAAAAACCGTGAGCGGCCCGCAGTATGAAATGTTGTTGCAGCGGGCAGGGCTGGATCGCTTTCTGAAGGAGTTGCCGGCGGCGGACGGCAAGACCGCCGCGACCGGGGAAGAACTGGTCCGGCTCTTTACGGTCGTCTATATGATGCTGGGCGAAGTCTGCACCCGGCTCTTTCATCGCAACTGCGGCGTGGCCTATGCCGACGGCATTATGCGCAGCGGCTGGGGCGACAAGATGCAAGCCAAGGCGGCCACGATTCCCGCCGATCAGAAACTCCCCTGGGTGGTCCGGGAGCTGATCGCGCTGGCCGAGCACTCCTACTCGCCGCAGATCGTCAGCGAAGACGCAGCGGCCTGGTATCTCGCCAGCGCCACCTGTTACGTCTGCCTGGGCCTGCAGGGGGTCAAGGCGCCCATCTGTACCTCCACCGAAACGATGTACAAGGAACTCGCCAAGAAGCTAGTGGGCCGCACAGTCCGGGTCGTGGAGGTCGAGTGCGCCGCCCTGGGTGCCTCACACTGCAAATTCGCTATTTATAAGTAGTTGTGGCTCCTACCGGCAAAAGGTACGCCCCGATCGCCCAGCGATCGGGGCGTCTTCCTGGCCTGCCGCCCTGCCCACCTGCACGGGGCGACCCAGGTCCACTTGCTCGCCGTGTCCGGCGCCGGCTCAAGCCGGGTCGCCGGCGAAGGTAAGGATGTAGCCGTTGCAGTCGCGGCAATCGAACTCGCGGGCCCCATAGAACGTCGTCTGTGGCTCGCGCCGGATAGTGACTTTGTCCTTAAGCTCCGCGTACAGGGCCTCCGCGTCGTCCACCTGGATATAGAAGGTCAGCGCCCCGCCGATAGGGAGATCTTTCAGGGCGGGCACATCGCCGCCCAGGCTGGCGCGGGTCTGGAACATCAGGTTCACGCCGTCCCGGCGCAGCGACGCCCAGTCGTAGGGCGGCTGGTCGGGCGCCGTCGCCTCCACGCTGAAGCCCATCTGCTCGGTGTAGAAGCGGATGGTGCCGGGTAGATCGTCGACCATGATATTGGGGCTGAGGGTCTTGAACATCGATAGCGCCTCCTTGGTACTCGGGTTTGCGGAATACTCGCAACAGAGTCCAGTATAGACGCCCCTGGT
>CBJNAR010000152.1:0-7109 GCA_966434075.1 uncultured bacterium | reverse complement strand
AGCCACCACAGGTTCCACAGGTTCTGGTCGCGGTCGGGGATGAGGTTGCCGGTGATGCGGCTGTCGAAATAGAGGATGGTGGGCCAACTGACCAGCACGGCCAGCGCGAAGTAGCCCAGCAGCGCCAGGAGATGCGGCCCCCAGGGCGGCAGCGCCCGCCCCCGCGCTGGCGGCGTGCTCACGCCGCCCATCCTACCACGGCGGAGACAGGACGCATATTATGTACTGGACGCTCAGAGAACGAAATCGCCAACTCAATCCTATCAGTAAAAGCCTATACCGGGATTCACCCGCCTGCCCGCACCACCCGCCATTATAGCCCAAGCCGGGCGCGCGTTGCCATGATCGAAGCGTTGTACCGGATAGGAGTACGTACCAAACGCGGCAAGCAGCGTAACCTGGCCGCCCATCCGGGCGTAATCACTGTGTTGATCCGCGCCAGGGCGGCGCGGGTCTGCCGCCACGCGGCGTGAGCAGGGTCCGTTCCAGAGAGGGAGTAACAACGATGACGACAACAGAGGTAGAGATCAGCCTCTTCGATCCCAACACAGCGACCGGCGCCGAGTGGATCGCCTTCAACACGTTCAAGAACGCGGCCTTAGCCGAGCGCGAACCGGACGACCCGCCGCGCACCGTCGAGCAGCGCCAGGTGGACCTGCGCAACATCCCGCCGGTATTCAACGTGCGCCACTGGCTGGCCTGGGACGGCGATCACCGCACGGTGCTGGGCGTGGCCGCGCTCATCCTGATCGAGATGGAAGAGAACCGCCACGTGGCCCAGTTTGAGCTGGACGTGTTGCCGGCCCATCGCCGCCGGGGGCTGGGCAGCCGGCTGCTGGGCCTGCTGGCCGATCAGGCGGCGGCGGCCAACCGCAGGCTGCTGATCATCGAAACTCACGGCGCGGTGCCCGCCGGGGACGCCTTCATGGCCCACGTGGGAGCGCATCTCGCGCTCGAAAGCCACATCAACCAGCTTGACCTGGCGCAACTCGACCGCGACCTGCTGCACACCTGGCAAAGCGACGCCCGGCACGCCGGATTCACGCTCGGCCTCTGGGAAGGTCCCTATCCGGAGGCCGATCTCGACGCGATTGTCGAATTGGTCAAAGCGGCCAACGATGCACCGCGGGGCGATCTCGATGTCAACGATTTCGAGTGGACCGCCGAGCAACTACGCGCGCAAGAGGCGTCCCGGCAGGCGCGCGGCGTCGAACGCTGGACGATGTATGTGCGCGAGACGGCCACCGGCGAACTGGCCGGCTACACGGAAGTGTTCTGGGACCCGGCCAAGCCCGCCCTGCTGGAGCAGGGCTTTACCGCCGTCTGGCCGCGCTACCGGGGCCATGCGCTGGGCCGGTGGCTCAAGGCGGCCATGCTCGACAAGGTGCTGCGCGAGCGCCCGCAGGTGCGCTACGTGCGCACCGGTAACGCCGACTCCAACGCCGCCATGCTCAAGATCAACACCGACCTGGGCTTCCGGCCCTACCACTCGGACAACGTCTGGCAGATCGAGGTCAATCGCGTAAAGGAGTACCTCGCGACGCGTGGTGGAGTCTCGTAGCCGGTCCCGGCGATTGCGCGAGGTAGGGGCCGGTTCCAACCCGGCCCGTCACGCAGCGGAATCCGCGGGCGGCTAGACGAGGCCGCCGCCAAGCACCACCTGGCCCACCAGGTTCACGCCGAAGTGATAGGGGATGTGGCGGTAATTGGGCACGTCCCAGATCACCAGGTCGGCCCGCTTGCCGGGTTCCAGGCTGCCCACCTGCGCCGCCCAGCGCGGCCCCAGGGCATGGGCGCTGTTGATCGTGGCGGCGACCAGGGCCTCCGCCGGGGTCATCTTCATGGCGGTGCAGGCCAGGGCGATCATCAGCGCCAGGTTCTCGCAGAGGCAGGTGCCGGGGTTGCAGTCGGTGGCGAGGGCCACCGGCACCCCGGCGGCGATCAGCGCCCGCGCCGGGGCGTAGTGGCCCAGGCCCAGGCCGGTGCCCGGCAGCAGCGTGGCGACCACCCCCGCCGCGGCCAGCGCGGCGATCTCCTCCGGGTCCAGCACCAGCAGGTGGTCGGCGGAGAGGGCGTGCAGATCGGCGGCCAGGGCGGCGGCGCCGATGCGCTCGAACTCGTTGGCGTGCAGGCGCACGGGCAGGCCGTGGGCCTGGGCGGCTTCGAGCACGCGCCGGGCCTGCGCCGCGTCAAAGGCGCCCGCGTCGCAGAACACATCGCACGACTCGGCCAGCCCGGCAGCCGCTACGGCGGGCAGCGTCTCCTCCACCAGCAGATCAACATAGGCATCAGGCTGGTCGCGATACTCCTCCGGCACGGCGTGGGCGCCCAGGAACGTCGGGCAGAGGCGGGGCAGGGCCGCGCCAGGCTGCCCCGGCGCGCGGCCCGTGCCCGCGATGCGGATCGCGTGCAGGCTCTTCAGTTCGTCCTCGGTACTGAGGCCGTAGCCGCTCTTGACCTCGACGCTGGTCGTGCCGTGGGCCAGCATCGTGCGCAGGCGCGGCACCATGCCCGCGGCCAGTTCCTCGGCGGAGGCCGCGCGCGTGGCGCGCACGGTGGACATGATCCCGCCGCCCGCCGCCAGGATCTCCAGGTAGCCCGCACCCTGCAACCGCTGTTCATACTCATGCTCGCGCGTCCCGGCGAACACCAGGTGCGTGTGGGCATCGACCAGCCCCGGCGTCACGACGCGCCCGGCCGCGTCCACGATCCGCGTGTCCGGCCCGGCATGGGCGGCCAGGATCGCCGCGCTCGGCCCCACCGCCCGGATCGTGTCGCTGCTGATCGCCACGGCGCCGTCTGGGATCAGGCCCAACTCGGCCTGCAGCGGGCCGCGCCGCGCCTCCGCCGGGCCGGCCATGGTCAGCAGTTCGGCGGCATGGGCGATGATCAGGTTCGCGGGCGCGGCGGGAGCGGTCTCGGCGGTTGGCGGCATGGGTTCCATCTCCTCCCTTTCGTTGCGGGCGGCGCGGGCCGGTTTGAAACCGGCCCCTACAGCGGCGTCCCGGCGCGGGCCGGTTTGAAACCGGCCCCTACAACGCGATTCCGCGGGCACGGGCCGGTTTGAAACCGGCCCCTACAACGCGATTCCGCGTCCCCAGGCTACTGACCACTGACCACCGACCACTGACCACTCGTCACCTGACCGCTGACGGCTGACGGCTTACTTGAACAGGCCGAGCCGGATCATGCCCTCGGTGATCAGCGTGGCGGCCAGGGCGTGGCCCGCGGCGTTCCAGTGGCGGTCGGTGCGGAAGTAGTAGAGTTGCGCGTTGGGGTCGGCGGCGCGGAAGCCGGGCAGCAGATCGATCAGCGGCGCGCCGGTGCGGGCGCTCCAGGCGGCCAGGTGCTGCTCCGGCAGGTCGCGCACCAGTTGCGCGTCGGTCAGCCCGAACTGCTGCTTCATCTCAGTCCAGTAGCGGTCATGCACCTGCTCACGGGTCGGGATGGCGACGACGACCAGTTGTGCACCGTGGGCCTGGGCGTCGGCGCGCATGGCGTCGAGGATGGCGGTCGTCTTGGCCCAGCCCGCCGTGATCTCCGCCGGCTCGTCCTTGAGGAAGAAGGACGCGGCGTCGAAGATGGTGGGCTGCTGCACCCTGGCGGGCGGGCGGGTCAGGTTGTAGTAGGCATTGCGCAGGAACAGATAGGCGTGCGAGTTTTGCTCCAGCCAGCCCTTGATCCCCGTGCTCGGCGGCGTGGTAGCGGCCCCGGCCTCGTCGGGTTGATCCATCGCCTGGCGGCTCTTGTCCGTGGCGACGAGGCGGCCCTGGCTGTCCACGGTCGTCTTGTCCATGCCCAGCATCACGTCCTTCACGTCGTTGCCGACGAAGAAGCCGACCAGCACGATCTTGGGTGCCAGCGGCCAGCCGTAGGTGCGCAGCCAGGCGGCCTCGTTGTCGGTGCCGTAGCCGAAGACCCCGGCGTTCACGCTGTCGATGCGCGTGCCGTCGGCGGCCAGCTTGCCGTTCAGCAGCGCGGGGAAGGCCTGATCGGCGTTCACGCCCATGCCGAAGGTGAACGAGTCGCCCAGGTTGAGCAGGCGGGTGGTGCCGGGCGCGGGCGGGCCGATCTCGCGGTCGGCGCGCAGGCCCTGGCTGTTGACGGCGAAGGTGGTGCTGCCCTCGGCGAAGCGGAAGGGCACGCGGGCGCCCGGCGCCAGCCGGTAGGCCGTCGCGGGATCGGCGGTGAACAGGCCGGTGATCGGCGGGACGATCTGCGGGGCGAACAGGCGCAGGCCCACTTCGAGCAGCGCGAGGATGAGCCCCAGCGTGATCGCCAGCACGGCGACCACCTGGCCCACCGCCCGCAGCGGCGACTTGCGCGGGGCGGGGGCGGCGGGCGAGGAAATCGATTGGGATGGCAGAGTCATGCGCCGCTCCTCGGGCCGCGGAACAATTTACGGGCAGGAATCGCGGCCCGCCTATTATACCATATGGCCCGGCCCCGCCGCGTTGCCGGCAGCGGGCAAAGATGCTACAATAGCGCCCCGTTGGGGGCAACGCCGCTGATGCGGAGAAACATCGGAACGGGAATTGCTGACTTTGCGCGCTTAAGGTACAATCGTGCCGTGCCGTGAGCAATCGCCGTCATTGCCGCCGGATCGCTCGTGCTGAGGGGCGACCATACACCTGTATCCAGAGGAGGCCCGTTGTTCCATGAAGAGTCGGTTTAAAGTGCTCGGCCACCCGGCCCACCCCACCCTGGTGGTGTTCCCGCTGGCCTTCTATCCGCTGGCCGCCGTGGCCGAGGTGGTCTACCTGATCCTGATCGCCGTGGGCTACAAAAACAGCGATTACCTGCTCAACTTCGACGTGGGCTTCTGGTGGCGGGCGGGCTTCTGGATGCTGCTCATCGGCCTGCTGGGGCACGCCGCCGCCGCGCTGCCCGGCTTCATCGACTGGCTCAACATCCCGAACGCCGCCCCGGCCAAGGATAAGGCCACCTTCCACCTGATCGTCGCCATCTTCCTGGCCGGCATCGCCGTCATGGCCTTGCTGCTGCTGAACCTGGGCGAACCACCGGCGCAGTTGCGCTTCCCGGAGGAACTGGCGCTATACGTAGGAGTCGGCCTGAACATCTTTAACGGCTTCATCCTGGCGACGTACCAGGGCTGGCTCGGCGGCGAACTGGTCTATCGCCACGGCATCGGCGTGGAACGCACCGACGACATCGATCCGATCACCGTGACGCCGGGCGCCGAGGTGCTGCAAGACAACGCCTGAGCGCCGCGGGCGAGGAGGACACCGCATGAAGATTACGCTGGGCGCCCGACCCGCGCGGATGGCGCGCCGGTTGGGCGCGGCGCTGGCCGTGCTGGCGCTGCTCATTACCCCCCTGGGCACGCTGGCCGCCCCCGCGCAGGCGCCGGTCATCTACGGCGACGGCTTGCTGCCCGCGCCGCAGAGCAGCAGCCCCGCGGGCGCCATCGTGCTGGGCTGCACCGTGAACAGTGACCTGCCGCTGACGAGCTACCAACTGCTGCTCGACAACGTGGCCGTGCCCACCAGCATCGGCGGCAACGGGCCGCTCTGGTTCTTGCGCGCCACGGTGCCGGTGAACGGCGGCGCGCACACCGTCAGCGCCTTCGTCACCGACTCGGCGGGCGATTCGGCGGGCTGGAACTGGCAGTTCACCGTCACCGGGAGCCTGCCGCCGCCCACCCCACGGCCCACGCCGCCCCCGCCGCCGGGCACCAGTCCCACCATCGCCGGGCTGGCGCCGCCGCCCTACTGGATGGTGCCCGCCGGGCCGCAGCGCATCGCCGCCATCTTCGGCAGCGATAGCGGCTTCACCAGCCGCGGCATCACCCTCGACGGCCAGCCGCTCAATTTACGCTCCGAGGGTGCCGCCGCCGGGAGTGAGATCCTGGCCGCGCAAGCCAATGTCGCCGTCGGCCAGCATGTGGTGAAGGCCAACGCGGTGGACCGCGCCGGGCGCCAGAACAGCCTGGAGTGGAGCTTTATCGCCTCGGCGCCCAGCAGCGAGGGTGATTTGCGGATCACGCCGGTCGCGCCGCTGCCGGGCATCACGCTCGACTCGGGCAATAGCGTGCGCATCGCGGCCCGGCTGGAGAGCAAGGCCAATGTGGGCACCAGCACGCTATGGCTCGACGGCCGCCAACTGACCACCGAGGGCGGCGGCCCCGATCCGCACCAGGAAACGATCTTCCTGGAAGCGACCGGGGTGGCGGCGGGCTGGCACAATGTGCGTGTCCAGGTCAGCGACAGCGCCGGCAAGGCGGCGAGCACCGCCTGGGACTTCTACGTGGGCGCGCCGGGCAATACCACCGACCGCGTCTACTACGCCGCCACCGGCTACTCGGTCGCCGGGCCGTTCAAGCGCTACTGGGACACGCTGGGCAAGAACGCCCTGCAGATCCTGGGCTACCCGATCAGCGGGCTGATGACCGAGCAGTTGAACGACGGCAAGATCTACACCGTGCAGTATTATGAGCGCGTGCGCCTGGAGTGGCACCCCGAAAACGCGGGCAGCGAATTTGAGGTGCTCTATGGCCTGCTGGGCACGCAGTTCCACCGGCCCGATCCGCCCATCCCGCAGCCGCCCGCCCGCCCCGGCGAGCGCTACTTCCCGGAGACCGGCCACCTGGTGCGCGGCCCCTTCCTGCAAAAGTGGCAGACCACCGGCGGGTTGCGCGTCCACGGCTTCCCGATCAGCGAGGAGTTGCAGGAAGTCTCGCCCACCGACGGGCGCGTCTACCTGGTGCAGTATTTCCAGCGCGCCCGCTTCGAGTACCACCCGGAGAACACCGGCACGCAGTACGAGATCCTGCTGGGCATGCTGGGCCGCCAGCTCTTTAACCAGCGCTATCCGGGCCGTTAGCGCCCCTCAACAGCGGGAACCGGCCCAACGCACGACTGCCGCTCCTGAGAGCGGCAGTCGTCTTATTCGTGGCAGCCCGCGGCGAGTTGCTGCTAATCAAGCGTGTGGTTGGGCGCCCCCTGCCCGGCGGCCAGTGCGCTCTCGATGGCGCCGCGCGACCAGTCGGCTTTCTCCAGGCCCGCCGGGCGGGCCGGACCCGTTCCTCGGCAAGATCGATCCACTCCCGGCGTTGCTCCTCCGGGAGTTTGGCTAACTTGTCGGCCCGA
>CBJNAR010000151.1:0-7109 GCA_966434075.1 uncultured bacterium | reverse complement strand
TCATGAGCGCCGCCGGCGTGAAATCGCACTACGTGATCGACGCCAACGGCAAGCGCTCCATCCCGTTCGCCACTGATGCCGCCATCCCGGTGTACGAGTGGCTGGCGAAGCTGTACAAAGAGGGCATCCTCGATCCCAACTTCGCCACCAACAGCACCAGCCAGATGCGGGAGCTCTTCCTGGCCGACCGCGTGGGTATGATCACCTACTGGGACGCCTGGGTGGGCCTGCTCAACAACACGCGCATGACCAAGGACCCGAACACGACCTTTATGGCGAAAGGCATCGCCGGGGCGACCGGCCCCGACGGCAAGATCATGCTGCGCCGCGGCGACCCCAGCGTCTTCGCCATCCCGGTGAACGCGCCCGACCCGGATGCCGCCTTTAAGTTCCTGGAGTTCTGGAACTGCCCCGCCGGGATCCTCCTCGGCTCGCTGGGCATCGAGGGCAACGACTATACCGTCCAGGACGGCAAGTACACCCTCACCAAGACCGGCCAGGAACACGGCATGGACCATGGCGTGCCGCGCTGGTACAACAGCTACTTCGCGCGCCCGTTGCCGCTGCCCCCCGGCGTGACCGATGCCCAGAAGATCATCCTGGACAACAACGCCACCATCGAGATCCCGACCGCGCAGTGGACGGACGCCAATAAGATCATCAACGACTACGCTTTCAAGGCGATCAACGGCCAGATGCCGGTGGCCGATGCCGTGCACCAGATGCACGACGAACTGAAGGCGAAAAACCTGATCGACGACTGAGCCGGCGCGCGCGTCGATCAGTCGCGGCAAGGCGCCGTCCGCGGGCCACCCGGTTCGCGGACGGCGCCCTTGCCGCCCCCGGTCTCGAAAGGAGGCAGCGGCATCGTGAGAACCCTGCGCCAGATGCGGAAGCATGCCGCGCTCTACCTGATGGTGCTTCCGATCGCCATCTACTTTTTGATTTTTGCCTATTACCCGTTGCTGCGCGGCTTTATCATCAGCCTGCAAGATTACCGGCTGATCGGCAATCGCCCGTTTGTGGGGCTGGATAATTATCTCGCCGTGGTGCGCGACCCCACCTTCTGGCAGGTGGTGCAGAACACGCTGATCATCAGCAGCGGTATCCTCGTCGTCGGGTTCTTTGTGCCGATTGCGGTCGCCCTGGCGCTCAACGAGGTGCTGATCGCCGCCTTCAAGAAGTTCGCGCAGATGGTCATCTACCTGCCCCATCTGTTCTCCTGGGTGGTGGTCGGCGGGATCTGGATCTACCTGCTCTCCCCGGACCGCGGCATCGTCAACGCCTTCATCCAACTGCTCGGCGGGGATCCGGTGTCCTTCCTGTCGCGCGGCGATCTGGCCCGCCCGATCATGATCCTGTTGCCGGTCTGGAAAGACATGGGCTTCAACGCCATCCTCTACCTGGCGGCCATCGTCGGGATCAGCCCCCATCTCTACGAGGCGGCGCGCATCGACGGCGCCGGGCGCTGGCAGCAGATGCGCTTCGTGACCCTGCCGCAACTGGTGCCGACGATGAAGGTGGTGCTGCTGCTCAGCCTGATGGGAGTGCTGCGCATCTTTGACGAGATCTTCCTCCTGCGCAACGGCGCCATCCAGCGCGAAGTCGACGTGATCATGACCTATGTCTACGATAAGGGCATCTTGCAGTTCAAACTGGGCTTCGCCACGGCGGCCACCTTCCTGGTGATCCTGGGGACGATTGTGCTGGTGGCCGTGGCGCGCAAGGCGACCCGCTTCGACCTGGAGGACTGACGTGGAAAGTACGCAAGAGATCACCGAGGCGGCGATCCTGGCGACCCCCGCCCCGCGGGGCCGGTTGAGCCGGTTCACCGTGGGCCAGCCCGCTAATCTGCTGCTGGCGCTGTTCCTGTGGGCGCTCATCGCCAGCATGATTATCCCGCTGCTCAACGTCCTGAGCGTGTCGTTTTCGACCAGCCTGGACTCGGTGCGCCCCGGCATCCACCTGTGGCCGAGCGAGTGGAGCCTGGAGGGCTATCAAACGGTGTGGGAGCGCCTCGAACTCTGGCGCCCCTTTATGAACAGCGTGATCGTCACGGTGTTCGGCACCTTCTTTCACGTCTTCCTGGCGTCGCTGGCGGGCTACGTCTTGATCCAGCGCGAGTTGCCCGGCAAGAGCCTGCTCATCAGCTTCATCCTGGGCACGATGGTCATCCCCGGCGAGACGATCATGATCCCGCTCTACATCGTCAACAAAGACCTGGGCCTGCTCAACACCCTGACCTCGCTGATCATCTCCGGGCTGGTCTCCGGGTTCAGCATCCTGCTGATGCGCAACTACTTCCTGAGCGTGCCCTATGAACTGGCCGAGGCGGCGCGCATCGACGGCGCGAACGATTTCCGCATCTTCCTGCGGGTCTATCTGCCCGTGTCCACGCCCGGCCTGGCGACCATCGCCCTGTTCGAGTTTGTCAGCCGCTGGAACCAGTTCATGGCGGCGCTGCTCTACATCAAAGACACCGACCTGTTCACGATGCAACTCGCGCTGCGCTCGCTGGTGATCTCGTCGGACTCCACGTCGCGCGCCGAGTTTATCGGCCCCAACGTGCAAATGGCGGGCATCGTGATCTCCCTTATCCCGTTGATTCTCATCTATCCCCTGGCGCAAAAGTACTTCATCAAGGGGATCACACTCGGCTCCACCAAGGAGTAGGAGGTTGTTTCATGGCTGACGACGTGCGCGACCCCGCCGGTGCGACGCCCGATGCGACGGTCGCGCAATTGGCTCTGGCGCCCGCAGACCACGGGCGGTTCATCGAAGTCCCGTTCGACGTGCCGCCGGGCACCGAGGAGGTGGCCGTTTCCTGCACGGTCGAAGGCGTGCCTTTCGCCGGGAAGCTGGTCGACCTGGGCCTGCGCGATCCCGAGCGCGTCCGCGGATGGAGTGGCGGCGCGCGCGACCGGTACACCGTGCGCCGCGAATGGGCCACGCCCGGTTACCTGCCCGGCCCCCTGCCGCCGGGGCGCTGGGCGGTTATCGTGGCCTCGAACCGCATCCCGCCGCAGGGCTGCCGGGTGGCGGTGACGGTGCGCTGCACGCCCGAGCGGCTGCGCTGGCTCAAGGGCGACCTCCACATGCACACGGTGCACAGCGACGGCGTGTATGAGCCGGCGGAAGTGGTGCGCCTGGCGCAGGCCGCCGGGCTGGACTTCATCGCCACCACCGACCACAACACCGTCAGCCACAACTACGCCTTCCCGCGCGACGCGCAAATCGTGCGCATTCCGGGGATGGAACTGACCACCTTCGGCGGCCACGCCAACTTATTGGGCGTGGCCGAGCCGGTCAGCGACTTCCGCGTGTCCAGCACCGCGGACGTGCGGGCGCGCTTCGCGGAGGCGCGGCAACACGGGGCGAAGATCGTCCTGAACCACCCGTTCCATGTCTGCGACTCGCCGGGCTGCCACTGGGATTGGGGCTGGGACGTGGACTTCGACTGGTACGAAGTCTGGAACGGCCCCTGGCGCCCCGTAAACCTCGAAGCGCTGGCCTGGTGGCAGGGGCAACTGGCGCAGGGCCGCCGCCTGGTGGCCGTCGGCGGCAGCGACACCCACCGCCCCGACCCGTATACCGGCCACGGCAAGCCCACGACCTGGGTCTGGGCCACGGCGGCCACGGCCCCGGCGATTCTCGACGCCATCGGCCAGGGGCACGTGTTCATCAGCCAGTTGCCGGAAGGCCCGCGGATCGACCTGCGCTGCGGCGCGTTCATGATGGGCGACGAAGTGCCTGCCGGCGGGGCCGGGGACGGCGCGCCGCCGCTGACGGTCAAGGTGGATGGGCTGCAGGCGGGCGACCAGGTGCGGGTGCTGTCGGAACAGGGGATCGCGCAGGAATGGACCGCGGGCCCCGGCGAAACGACTCTCCGGCGCGAGTGGCCGGCTCCGCCGCGCCGCTTCTATCGCGTCGAGGTCTGGCGCTACGCGACGGCCGCCGGGCAGCCGGTGGTGGCGGCGCTGAGCAATCCGATCTACTTTGCGCCCGGCCCGTAGGGCGCCCCGCGGGCCGAGTGCGCTGCGCCTTGCTGGGCACCGGACCTTACCGTATGGTATAGTGGTCCTATGATAGCACTGTATCCATACGAGATCGGCCCCCGGTGATGCTGGACAACACCCTCGACGTGGCCGTGGTCGGCGGCGGGCTGGCCGGGCTGGCAACGGCCTACTTTCTCCAGCAGCAAGCCCGCGCGGCGGGCCGGCCGGTGCGGCTGGTGGTCCTCGAACAGGAGGCTCGCCCCGGCGGCAAGGTGATCACCGACCGGGTGGACGGCTTCATCATCGACGGTGGGCCCGACTCCTTCGGCCCCGCGCCCCCCGATGCCCTGGCGCTCAGCCGGGACCTGGGCCTGGAAGATCAGCTCATCGGCAGCGCGGATGCGCAGAACCGCATCTATGTGCTCGCGGGCGGGAAGCTGCACGCCCCCCCGGCGGGCCTCGTGGGCGTCGTCCCCACCGACCGGGGCGCGCTGGCCCGCAGCAGCCTGCTCGGTGCCCTGGGCAAGCTGCGCATGGCGCGCGAGGTGTCCCTGGCGCCCCAGCCCGGTGCCGATGACGAGAGTATCGCCGCTTTCGTCTACCGCCGCTTCGGCCAGGAAGCCGTCGAGAAACTGGCCCGTCCCCTGCTGGCGAGCCCATTTCTGGGCGAACCCGAGTGGCTGAGCATGCGTTTGCTGTTCCCCGACTACCTGGACCTGGAGCGGGAGCACGGCAGCCTTATCTTGGGCCTCCAGGCCCGGCGCCCGCCCCCGGAGCTGGACCAGGGGCCGGGCGCCTTGCTGTCTTTTCGCGAGGGCATGCAAACACTGGTCGAGGCGCTGGCCGCGCACCTGGACCCGGAGAGCCTGCACCTGGGCCGCTCGATTACCCAGATCAGCCGGGCAGCCTACACGGACGCCCCCTACACCCTGCGCACGAAAGAAGGCCGTGGCTACAGCGCGCGCCGGGTGGTGCTGGCGGTGGCCGCGCCGGTGGCCGCGAACCTGTTGCCGGACCGCGCCGCCGCCCTGGCCGCCGCGCTGCGCCAGATTCGCTACCTCTCCAGCGCGACTGTGGCGCTCGGCTACCGCAAGGACGAGGTCGGGCATCCGCTCGACGGCTTCGGCTTTGCCGCCGCCGCCCGCGAACAGACCCCGCTGCTCACCTGCACCTGGACCTCGACCAAGTTCCCCGACCACGCCCCAGCGGGCCACGTGCTGTTGCGGGCCGTCGTCGCGGGCAGCGCCGGGGCCCCGGCGCTGGACTTGCTCGACCTGGAACTGGTCGGGCTCGTGCGGGCCGAGTTGGGGCGCATCCTGGGCCTCAATGCCATGCCGGTGGTCGAACGGGTCTATCGGCGGCGGCTGGCGAACCCGCAGTACGACACCGGCCACCTGGCGCGGGTGGCGCGGCTCGAAGCCCTGGCGGCGGCCCACCTGCCGGGCGTCTACCTCGCCGGCAGCGCCTATCGGGGCATCGACGTGGCGGCCACCGTCCGCGAGGCCCGGCGGGCCGCCGAGCAGATCCTGGCCGTCCGGCAGGCCGATTCACCCGGCACGTCCGCATAGGAGTACTGTTCATGGTTGCGTCCCCGAACATCTTGCTGATTATGGCCGACCAGTTGACTCCCTTTCTCATGGGCGCCTATGACCACCCCGTGGTGCAGACGCCCCACCTGGACGCGCTGGTGGCCGACGGCGTGCGCTTCGACGCGGCTTACACGCCCTATCCGCTCTGTGCCCCGGCGCGCGCCGCGTTCTTGACCGGCAAATATGCCTCGTCCCTCGGCGTCTACGACAACGCCGCCGTACTGCACGCCGACGAGCCGACGCTGGCCCACTACCTGACCAACGCCGGCTACGACACGGCGCTGAGCGGCAAGATGCATTTCATCGGCCCCGACCAGTTGCACGGCTTCCGCCGCCGCCTGACCACGGATGTCTTTCCCGCCAACATCGCCTGGGTGCCCACCCGCGACCCCGTCACGGGGCGCTTCCCCGGCGGCGGCCACGCCCGGCTCTATGTCGCGCCCAACGTCGGCGTGCGGCCCTGGACCAAGTTCCTGGCCTATGACGAAGAGACCCAGTTCCGGGCACTGGAGTACATCCGCGAACGGGGCCGCGCCGCGCCGGACGAACCATTCTTCCTCATCGCTTCCTACCATCACCCCCACGATCCCTTCCACGTCACGCAGGAGCTTTGGGACCTGTACGAGGGCGCCGACATCGCCATCCCCACCTATCCGCCGAACCTCGCCGAGACCTATTCGGCGCTGGACCGCTGGCTCAACGAGGTCCACGAGACCGATCAGGTCGATCTCGGCAACCCGGATAGTCTCTACCAGTTGCGCCGCGCCTACTATGGGCTGGTGACCTATATCGACCGCAAAGTGGGCGAACTGCTGGCGGCGCTAGACCAGACCGGCCAGCGCGAGAACACCGTGGTCATTTTCACCAGCGACCACGGCGATATGCTGGCCGAGCGGGGCATGGTGCAGAAGCGGTGCTTCTATGAGTGGTCGGCGCGCGTGCCGTTGATCATCCAGTTCCCGCACGGCGCCTACGCGGGGCGCAAGGTGGCGGAGCCGGTCTCCCTGCTGCACCTGGCGCCCACGTTGCTCGACCTGGCGGGCGTGCCGCCGGTGGCCCGCCTGCCGATGGACGGCACAAGCCTGCTGCCCCTGCTGGACGGCGCCGAGACAGGAGAGCGCCCCGTCCTGTCGGAATACCATGTGGAAAAGGTATATGCGCCGTGTTTCATGGTGCGGCAGGGCCGGTATAAGTATGTCTATATCCACGGCTGGGGCAGCCAGTTGTTCGACCTGGATGCCGATCCCGGCGAGTGGCAGAACCTGGCCGGGCAGCCGGCCCTGCAAGCGGTGGAGGCGGCGCTGCATGGCCGGATCCTGGCGCAGTTCGACCCGGACGGTATCGCGGAGGCGGGGGAGGCGAGTGTGGCCCGGCGGGTCGTGATTAAGGAGGCGCTGGCGCGCAACCCGAGCAGTTCGGAGCTGTCCGAGCGGGTAGCATTCCTGAAGCCCACCGACCAGGCCGTGATCGACCTCTTGCCGAGCGAGGAGCGGATCGAGGCTGCCGTGCGCGGGTCGTCGGCGGT
>CBJNAR010000150.1:0-7150 GCA_966434075.1 uncultured bacterium | reverse complement strand
GCCACCCGGCCCTCCCCGCCGGCCCCCCCGACGCCGGGCGCGCCCACAGGCGCCCGCACTCCCGGAGGACCTGAACCAATGACCTTGACCACCCCCACGCCCCGGCGGGATCTGCCGGGCGTGCCCGCCGCCGCCTGGCGCCGCGCCATCGGCGCGCCCCTCGCCGATCCGGGCGTCAACAAAGTCTCCGGCCCCGGCAACGGCGACGACGGCCCCTGGCAGGGCGCGCCGGTGGGCGGCCTCGGCGCGGGCAGCATTGGGCGCACCTATCGCGGCGACTTCGCGCGCTGGCACCTGGCCCCCGGCGAGAACCGCTACGGCACCGTCTGGGCCGACCAGTTCAGCGTGCGCGTGGCCCGCCCCGAGGCCCCGGTCAGCGCCCGCGTGCTGTTGCCCGCTCGCCCACCCCAGGGGCTGGACGCCTGGAACTGGGATTACCCGGCGGACGGCGGCACCTACGCTGCGCTCTATCCCTTTGCCTGGTATGACTATGGCGCCGCTGCCGCCGGGGTCACGCT
The DNA here is from genome assembly GCA_966434075.1 of uncultured bacterium. Classification (GTDB taxonomy): domain Bacteria; phylum Chloroflexota; class Chloroflexia; order QHBQ01; family JAICKM01; genus JAICKM01. Next base: position 6,632 of record CBJNAR010000150.1, on the reverse strand, counting down.
GCGAACCCGCCAGTTCTCGCCCGTCATCCCGCACAACTACCAGGAGAGCAGCTATCCGGTGGCCGTGTTCGAGTGGACCGTGACCAACGACGCCGCGACCCCCGCCGATGTCAGCCTGCTGTTTACCTGGGAAAACCCGCTGGGCTGGGATGATCGGGTGGCGGGCCCGGCGGGCAACACCAACCGCATCCGCCGCGACACGCTCGACGGCGCGCCCATGCTCGGCATCGTCATGGGCCGCGGCGCCCCCGATGGCACCCCCGGCCCCACAGCCGTCAAGCAAGCGTGGGACGGGCAGTTCGTTATCGCCGCGCGCGAGACGCCGGGCGTGCAACTCAGCGCCCTGGGCCGCTTCGCCACGCAGGGCGACGGCGCCGAGGTCTGGCAGCCGTGGGCCGCGACAGGCCGGCTGCCGGATAGCGACGATCCCGCCCCCGCCCGCCAGGGCGAACCGATTGGCGCGGCGCTGGCGGCGAGCACCCACCTGGCGCCCGGCGAGAGCCGCACCATCACCTTCGTGCTGGCCTGGGACCTGCCGCTGATGCAGTTCGGCGCGGGCGCCAAAGCCGAGCAATGGTACCGGCGCTACACCGAGTGGTTCGGCAAGGACGGCCACCACGCCTGGGAGATCGCGCGCACCGGCTTGCAGCAGGCGCCCGCCTGGGCCGAGGCGCTCACCGCGTGGCAGGCGCCCATCCTGGCCGGCACGCAGCGCCCGACGTGGTATAAAACGGCACTGTTCAACGAACTCTATTACCTGGTCGACGGCGGCACCATCTGGGAAAACGGCCGCGTGGGCGACCCCACGCCGAGCACGCACCGTTTCTCCTACCTGGAGTGCTACGACTATCCCTTCTACTCGACCCTGGACGTGCGCTTCTACGGCTCCTTCGCCCAGTTGATGCTCTGGCCCGAGATCGAGAAGGCCGAGATGCGGGAGTTCGCGCTCACCATCCCCCAGTCCGACCCGACGCGGTACACCACCACCGATGTCGAGCACCGCCGCGAGGCCGTGCGCAAGGTGCCGGGCGCTGCCCCGCACGATGTCGGGATGCCCAGCGAAGCGCCGTGGACGCGCATCAACGCCTACACCTACCAGGATGTCAACGACTGGAAGGACCTCAACAGCAAGTTCGTGCTGCTGGTGTACCGCGACTATATCGCCACGGGCGACCGGGCCTTCCTGGACGCCACCTGGCCCGCCGTGCGCCAAGCCCTGGCCTACCTGAAGACGCTCGACCAGGACGGCGACGGCATCCCGGAGAACACGAACTTCCCCGACCAGACCTACGACACCTGGGTGATGCAGGGCATCAGCGCCTATTGCGGCAGCCTCTGGCTGGCGGCGCTCGAAGCCGGGGCCGCCATGGCCGATCTCCAGGGCGCCCCGGACACCGCGGCGCAGTACCGCGCGTGGTTCGCCCAGGCGCAGCCGCGCTTCGAGTCGGCGCTGTGGAACGGCCGCTACTACAACTACGACACCGGCGCCCACGGCTACCACGACAGCGTGATGGCCGACCAGCTTGCCGGGCAGTGGTATGCCGACGCCACCGGCCTGCCGCCCATCGTGCCGGTCACGCACACGCGCAGCGCGCTCGACACCGTCTACCAGCTTAACGTGCGCGGCTTCGGCGACGGCCAGATGGGCGCGGTCAACGGCATGCGCCCCGACGGCGCGCCCGACACCAGCAACATGCAGGCCGAAGAGGTCTGGACCGGCACGACCTATGCGCTGGCCGGATTCATGCTACATCAGAATATGGACGACGCGGCCTGGGCCACGGCCTACGGGGTCTACCGGGTGACCTACGAGACCAAAGGCTACTGGTTCCGCACCCCGGAAGCCTGGGACGTGCACGGCAACTTCCGCGCGTCGATGTACATGCGGCCGCAAGCCATCTGGGCCATGGAATGGGCGCTGGCCCGGCGGGGCGCGCGCTGACGCGCCCCGGCCCCACCGCCGGAGAGGCACCGGGCGGGCGGTGAGACCGGCCCCGATTGGTATCGCGCCGCGACAAAAGGGGGGATTCGCTTGACCAAGCGGACGCAAACGTTGTATAGTATAGTGTATACGCCTGAATCCGGAACTAGCCTCACTACGTCACAAAGATGCGACGTCGAAGCCCCAATGATGCGGCGCGCTTGTTCCTCGGAGATTATAGTAGCCAAAGACTCACGGAGGAACTGACGTGGTCCATTCTACGGTCTCGCGCCGTGCGGCAAAAGATTCGCAGCGCGAAGCGCCCGCCGAGCGCCGGCACGGTTATTATTCGACCCTCGTTGAGACGGTGTTCCCGCTGGACGAGAAGAACTCGGAATCGCGCACCAAGCCCCGCAAGGATCTCGACGGCCTGAGCGTCCAGGATCTGCTGGCGGCGTACGCCTGCATGCGCCTGTCGCGCGAAATCGACAAGATGGAAACGCTACTGCACCGCTCAGGCAATCTCTGGTTCAGCATCGCCGGCGCGGGCAAAGAGGCGATCAACGTCGCCATCGGCATGCACCTGCGCGACGACGACATCAAACTGCCCTACTACCGCGACCGCGCGCTGGCCCTCTGGTCGGGCATCCCGCTGATCGAGATCCTGCGCCAGGGCACCGCCTCGCGCTTCGACGCCATGTCGGGCGGCCGGCAGATGACCAGCCACTTCGGCTCGAAGGAATTCAATTACCCCACCGGCAGCACTATGACCGGGTCGCAGCTCTTGCCCGCCGCCGGGCGCGCCAATGCGCTGAGCCTCGAGCGCAAGCTGGGGGTGAGCGTGAGCGATTCGCAGCCCGACACCATCGTCTATACCTCGCTGGGCGACGGCACGACCTCGGAAGGCGAAGTCGAAGAGGCGATCCGCGATGCGGTGCGCAACATGTCCCCGCTACTGATCGTCGTCGAGGACGACCGCTGGGCTATCTCGACCCCCGTCGAGGTCAACGTGCCCGGTGGCGACATCAGCCGGCTCTATCGGCAGTACGAGCACATCGGGCCGAACAACCACCTCGAAATCATGACGGTGGACGGCACCGATTTCATGGCGAGCTATCGGGCAGCGGACCAGGCGGTCAACTATCTGCGCGAGCGCAAGGGCCCCGTGCTGCTGCACGCCCACGTGACCCGCCCCCTCAGCCACTCGTCGGCGGACACGCAGGCGTACTACCGCAACGCCGCCGACCTGGCCGAGGAAGAGTCGCGCGACCCGATCACCCGCATGGCCGCCCTGCTGGGACAGCACGACTTCCCGGCGGAGAAGCTGGCCGAACTCGATAACCTGATCCTGCGCGAGGTGCGCCAGGCGGCCAACACGGCCACCGCCGAGCCGAAGCTCGACCCGACCACCGTGCTCGACAACATCACCGCGACCCCGCTGCAGGTGAACTGGACCGATGTGCGCCCGGTGGACCCCGGCCCTCCGGCGGCGCCGCCGGATGCCGAGCGTATCCCCATGCGCGACATGATCAACCGCGTGCTGATCGAGGAGATGGCGCACAATGACCGCATCATCGTCTTCGGCGAGGATGTGGCCGACTTCCCCCAGGCCGGGCCGCGCGAGGGTCTCAAGGGCAAGGGCGGCGTGTTCCACGTCACCCGCGGTGTCGGCGCAGCCTACCCGGACCGCGTCTGGAACTCGCCGCTGGCCGAGGCGACCATCCTGGGCACAGCCATGGGCTACTCGCTCGGCGGCTGGATGCCGGTGGTCGAGATCCAGTTCCGCGACTACATCCACCCCGGCTGGCAGCAGTTGGTGGACGAAATCGCCACCCTGCGCTGGCGCTCGAACGGCCTGTTCTCCTGCCCGATGGTGATCCGCGTGGCCTATGGCGACTACCTCGGAGGCGCCGGGGCCATCTGGCACAGCGAGGCCGCCGTCGGCCCCGTGGCCCACTATCCGGGCCTGCGCGTGGTCGTGCCCGGCACCGCGGCAGACGCCGCCGGGCTGTTGCGTGAGGCCATCGTCTCGGGCGACCCGGTCGTCTTCCTGGAGTGCAAGTCGCAGTACGAGGCGCACCCGGCCCGTTCGCCGTATCCCGGTCCGGACTACCGCGTGCCCTTCGGCGTGGCCCGCAAGCACCAGGAGGGCGAGGACCTGACCATCGTCACCTACGGCAACCTGTTGCCGCGCGCCACCGCGGCGGCCCAGCGCCTGGAGGACGAACTGGCCGTCTCCTGCGAGATCCTCGACCTGCGCACGGTGGATGCCGGCTACGACAAGGGCGCCATCCTGGAGTCGATCCGCAAGACCGGCCGCGTGCTGGTCGCCGACGAGGATCGCCCGATGGGCGGCTTCGGCGCCTCGGTCGTCTCCGACATCGCCACGCAGTGGTCGCACCTGCTGAAAAGCCCGATCGGCCGCGTGGCGCCCAAGTTCACCCGCGTGTCCTACGGGCCGCAGGGCGAGAAGGCGATCATGCCCTCCCCCGACTCGGTCTTCGACGAGGCGCGGCGCATCCTGGGGCTGTAAGAGCCGTGTGCCTGCGGCACCGCTGCGCGATCAGCTATTAGCTGTCAGCCGTCAGGTAACGGCGGGCCGGTATCTCTTAGGATACCGGCCCGCCGCTTTTTGTGCCCCGCGGTATTGAGCCGGTTTCAGGTAATCGGCCTATTGTCCCCCTCCATTCTCCGCCAACCGGCACGTTACCCGCTACCGCGCTGCGCATTCCAATATTGCGCGGCGGCCTGCCAGGGGGATGCACCGTGCGTCCCGGCGGGTGCGCGGCGGGTAGGGTCCGGATATGGTTGGAGAAGCGAGGGGAAACACAATGGGTAGTTGGCGCTGGGGCTGGGTGCGTAGCGGCAAAGCGCGCATCGCGGGGCTGATTATCGCGGTCGCCGTCGTCGCGGCGCTGGCCTTTGGCTTGAATACGGTGTTGGTGGCCGTGGCGGCGCAGCAGGCGCGCACCGCCATCCAGGCGCAAATCGCGGCGGCCCCGCCGGCGGGCAATATCGTCTTCGTCCAGCAACTGGAGGAAAAGATCCCCGTTTGTGTGCTCGATACTGGCGGCCCCGATGCCCGCTGCTTCACCGATGTGCCTGTCTCGGCGCTGGATCCCGCCTGGTCGCCCGACGGGCGGCAGATCGCGTTTACCGGCCTGGAGAACGAGGACCAGGACATCTACGTCATGGACGCGAACGGCACCCATGCCCGCAACCTCACCCACCGCCCTGGTCGCGACGAGTCGCCCACCTGGTCGCCCGACGGCAAGCAGATCGCCTTCGCCGTGGACTATTCCGGGCGGCGTGGTATCTCGGTGATGGATGCCGACGGCGGCAACATCCGCCCGCTGCTCGACGAGCCGTACGCCGCGCATCCCGCCTGGTCGCCCGACGGCAAGCAGATTGCCTTCGTGGCCTTCCACGATCAGCAGTACCACATCTTCACCATGGACGCGAACGGCGGCAATGTGCGCCCGCTCGCCCTCGGCGCGGGCCAACCGGCCTGGACGCCGGACAACCGCCTGACCTACCTGGCGGGCGCGGCGGGCAACGAAGTCTACGTGGTGAACGCCGGCGGCACCGGCGGGCAGCGCCTCTTTGACCAGACGGTGACCGGCGGCGTAGCGTGGGCGCCCGGCGGGCAGAGAATCGCCTACGTGCGGGACGACCGGCTCTATGTCGCGGACAGCACCGGCGCGAACATGCGGTGGTTGCCCAACGACCACCCCGATCCCTGGGCCACGCCCTGGGTGCCCGCCTGGGCGCCTGATGGCCGGCACCTGGCGTTTACCATGTTTCCCGACAAGAACACGGAGATCTTCGCCGCCGCTGCCGGGGGAGGCAATCTCCGCCGCCTCACCAGCACCCCGGCGGCGGACACCAGGCCGGCACTGTCGCCCGACGGCCGGCAGATCGCCTTCATCTCGAATCGCGACGGGGGCCGCTACAGCTACGACCTCTATGTGATGAACAGCAACGGCAGCAACCTGCGGCGCCCAATCCGGCAGGCGGGCAGCGGTCACCGCGAGTTGCTGTTCGACAGCGCGCCGGTCTGGTCGCCCGATGGGCGGCACATCGCCTTCGTGGCCGATTACCGCCTGAAGGTGGTAGATGCCGCAGGCGGTACACCGCGCGACCTGGGCCGCAGCGTGGCGAGCGGGCGCGCCCCCAGTTGGGCGCCTGACAGCCGGCACCTCGTCTTCGACTCGCTGCGCGAACTGTTCGTGGCCGATATTGACGGGCGCGCCCCCGACAGCGTGCTGAACGCCGCCTGGGCGCCGGCCTGGGCACCCGACGGCCGGCAGATCGCCTTTATCTCGAAACGGGACGGCGAGCCCAGCCTCTATCTCATGGACGCGGATGGCAGCCATGTCCGCCACCTCTCGTCCATCCCGGCCATCGAGCAGCCGCCCGTCTGGGCGCCGGACGGCACGCGCATCGCTTTCCTATCCGGCACGAACAGCCCGGACCAGCTTTGCATCGTCGAAGCCGATGGCCGGTATGAGCGTTGCCTGCCGAAAGGCACGTATCTACGCGAGCCGCCGGCCTGGTCGCCCGACGGGTTGCGACTCACCTTCGCCACGCAAGGGGAGTACCACCGCCCGCAAATCCATGTGGTAGATGCGACCGGCGAGAACCTCCACCGGCTGGTGGATACGCCCATGGACAGCTTCAGCCCGGTGTGGGGTCCCTGAGCAGTCTGCCC